>RGQW01000068.1 GCA_010029945.1 Actinomycetota bacterium
AGAACGAGTTCTGGACACTGTGGTTCCTCGCTCCGTTCGTGTCTCGGAAGCTCCGTCCTACGGACAAACAGTGTTGACCTACGACGCGAACAGCCCCGGGTCACTTGCCTACCGGGAAGTCGCAGAACAACTCGACGCTATCGCCGGTGAACTCGGCGACAGCACGATCGGGCTCACTGATCACGACGCCAACCACTCGATCTAAGGAAACGGCATGGCCAAGCGCGGACTCGGAAAAGGTCTCGGTGCACTCATCCCCACCGAGGATGCGTCATCCACCGGTAACGAGCGACCACCAGCACCGACACCGGTACAAGCACACACGAACACTGGTGAATCCGCGCCATCCCAATCAGCGACACCTGCTGCGAACCAATCGGTGGCGAATCAATCCGCAACGAATCAATCCGCAACGAACCAAGGTGCCGTGTACGCAGAGATCCCTATCGACGTACTGCAGGCCAATCCACGTCAACCCCGTACCGTTTTCGACGACGATGCACTCGCGGAACTGACGTTCTCCATCACCGAGATCGGCCTCTTGCAACCGGTCGTCGTTCGTCGCACTGCGGACGGCTATGAGTTGATCGCTGGAGAAAGACGACTGCGCGCCTGCCAGGAAGCCGGAATGTCCACCATTCCCGCGATCATCAGGACGACAGACGACACCGAGATGCTTCGCGAGGCGTTGCTGGAGAATCTGCATCGAGGTGACCAACACGTTGCGGCTGTTGAAGCTGCCGACGTCGGTTCAAACGAAGGTTGCGGCGGGAGTCATCAGCGCCGGTCATGCTCGGGCGCTGTTGTCGTTGGACTCACCCGAGCAGATGGACGCGATGGCCCAACGGATCGTCTCCGAGGGTTTGAGTGTCCGGTCGGTGGAAGAACTCGTGCTGGTGGGCGATGCATCGAAAGAAGACAAGAAACGCAAACGTCGGGAGCGCTCCAAGCGCAGTGATGAGCTCGAAGACCTCGTCTCAGAGTTGACATCCCGCGTCGCCGATCAGTTGGACACTCGGGTGTCGGTTTCCGGTCTGGGACGCAAGAATTCCAAAGGCGCCCTGGTAATTGAATGCGCCGACGCCGAGGATCTTCGTCGCATCGTCGACATCATCGATTGACGGTACTGACGCCACTGAGGTACTGACGCTACTGACGCCGTCGACGTGACTGACGAACGTTCGAGTGATCTAGTCGGACTCGATGATGCCGGCGAGCACGTCGCCGACGGAGAGGCCGGCCACTGAGATGGCCTGCGGCATCAAAGATGTTTCCGTCATACCCGGAGCCACATTGACCTCAAGGAACCACACGACGCCGTCGTCATCAACGAGGACATCGCTTCGCGACAGGTCACTCAATCCAAGGACCGAATGAACGGTGAGGCCGACTTCGCTGACGGTCGCCGCGATCTCGTCACTCAAGCGGGCAGGACAGAAGAACTCCGTGGTGCCGGCGGTGTAGCGGGCGTGATAGTCATACATGCCCGATTCCGGGACGATCTCGACCGCGGGGAGGGCGCGGATACCGTCCGGGCCGTCGATGACGCTGACGGCGACCTCGGTCCCGGAGATAAAGCGTTGAATCATGACCGTTTCTCCGTAGGCGAACGCGGACACCATGGCGTGGGGAAGATCCTCACTGTGACGCACGATCGAGACACCGAGTGCACTACCACCACGCGTCGGCTTGACCACGAGGGGAAAACCGATGCGGTCTCCGATGGCCGCCATGACCGCAGGTGCGCCCAACTCTCGGAATGTCGATTGGGGCATGACGACGAATTCCGGGACGGCAACTCCGGTACCGGAGACCAGCGTGGATGCGACCGGTTTGTCGAATGCCAGACGACTCCCCGACGCGTCGGAGCCCACGTAGTCGATGTCGAGGGTTTCGAGAAGGTCTCGTAGTGCACCGTCCTCACCGGCGGCGCCGTGCAGCAGGGGCACGATGCAGTCTGGATGGTTCTGGTGCAGGTAGGGCAGCAGTGCCGCATCGACGTCGGCCTCGGCGACGTGCCAATCGGGTCGAACATCGCGGAGGGCGTCGGCGACGCGACGGCCGGAACGAAGAGAGACATCCCGTTCGGGTGATAGCCCGCCTGAGAGGACGAGAACATGTCGGGAGGTCATGCGACATCCGGTCCGGGCGTGGCCGACTTACCTGGCGCGGTCGGTGATCCAGGAGATGGTGCAGAGGCGGTACCGAAGGTGCGGGCGATCTCCAACTCGGATTCGACGACCAAAGACAAACGACGCACGCCCTCGCGAATGCGATCGGGTTCGGGATAGCAGTAGGACAACCGCATGTTGGAGACGCCTTGTCCGTCGACGTAGAAGCCGGTCCCCGGAACGTAGGCAACCAACTCTGCGACAGCGCGAGGAAGCATCGCGGTGGCGTCCAAACCACCGGGCAAGGTCACCCAGGAGTAGAAGCCGCCGGCGGGAATGGTCCACCGGGTGCCCTCCGGCATCATCGCTTGCAGTGAATCCAGGAGTGCGTCGCGGCGCTCGCGATACACCTCACGGAAAGACTTGATCTGTTCGCGCCACGGCTGCGTCGCGAGGTACTCCGAGACCGTCAATTGGGAGTAGTTGGACGGGCACAGCGTCGCGGCTTCCGCGGCGAGAACCAACTTCTCCCGAACACCGTGCGGGGCAATCGCCCAACCGACGCGCAACCCGGAGGCGATCGTCTTGGAGAACGAGCCGAGGTAGATGACGCCTTGATCATCGTCCGCCCGCAAAGCACGCGGTGGATCGCCCTCGAACCCCAGAAGGCCGTACGGGTCATCCTCGAGAACCGCGATTCCCGCCGACTGCGCGATCTCGAGAATCTCCCGCCGACGTTCGGATGGCTGGGTGACGCCGGCCGGATTATGGAAAGACGGGATCGTGTAGAGGAGCTTGATGCGCTTGCCCTGCGCTCGGACGGATTCGATGGTTTCGTGAAGGGCGCTCGGCACGAGGCCGTCGTCGTCCATCGCCACGTGCACGATGTCGCACTCGTAGGAGCGGAAAACCCCGAGGGCTCCGACATAGGACGGGGACTCGACGAGAACGACATCGCCGGGATCACAGAACGTTCGCGTCACCAGATCGAGTGCCATTTGCGAGCCGGTCGTGACGATGATGTCGTCCGGGTGTGCTCGAACACCTACCTCGGCCGTGATGTCCAGGATCTGCTCGCGCAGGTGGATATCGCCCTGACCCGACCCGTATTGCAGCGCCCTCGCGCCCTGATCGCGCACGACGCGTGCGGCCACGTCCGCCATGTGATCCATCGACAGGGCCTGCACGTAGGGCATCCCCCCGGCCAGGGAGACGACTTCCGGCCGACTCGCCACCGAGAAGAGGGCGCGAATCGCAGATCCGGAGACGTTCTTGGCTCTCTGGGCGTAGGAGTCGACCCAAGGATCGAGACGGGAGCCGGACGAGGGGCGCTCATTCACAACGAGGCTCCTATCCTGGCCGGCGGTGGGGGTTAGGGGAGGCGCGTCCACATGCGTGAAGCCACATGACGACGCGAAGGGGGCCGACGTGGTCACCTACGATAGATCACGCGTCGCCGGTCGGCGCGTCTCGCTCCCGCAACTACTCCCGAGGTCACCAATGGGCAAACTTCTGACAGTCGTCGGACTGGTGATCGTCGGAGTGGTGGCCGGCTTCCTCGTGCGACTGGTGGTGCCCAACCATCTGTTAAGGCGCCGCGGCTGAACCGGGCAACGCGAGCCCGAGCAACGCGAGCCCGGGCAAGGCCAGACCGAGCAGCCACGCGGTATGCCCAGCCAACCGACGACCAGCAGAGTTAACCGACCACCATCGGAGCACACGCGTCAGTGACGGCCGCGGCGATCCCCTCAGCGACGGCGTCATGAAATGCCTCGCTCCCCAGGTGTTTGGCATCCAAGGGATTCGAGACGTAGCCCACCTCGACGCGGACGGCCGGCATTCGTGTTAAGCGCAGCAGATCCCATGTGCGGGGGTGAACGTGGCAGTCAAGACGATCTGTCCTTGTGGTGAGCTCGGTTTGCACGTGCTCGGCAAGGAGTCGTCCCGCGTGCGAGTACAACCCGCCCCGCGGATGCCCGTAATAAAACGTTGCGATGCCGTTGGGTAATTGGCTTGCGGAGCGATCCACATGAATCGACACCATCAAGTCCGCATCGACGGAGTTTGCGAATTCCGCGCGTTCGGCCTCGGTGAGTGCGGTACCGGGTGATCGTGCAGGTCGGGTGAGCAAGACCTGAGTGCCGAGTGCGGCCAACCGACCCTCGACTCGCGTCGCGATGGCGTGACACATATCCGCATCGACCAGGCTGCCAGGATCGACAACAATCACCTTGTCCGCGACACCGGTTTGCAAGTGGGTGAGGTGCACGTGCTCACGCAACTCCGCGGCATCGCCTCCGACCACCGTCCTGATGAGCCGGTCGAACGCTCGAAATGTTTCTGGTCCGCAGGTGCCGTCGGGTGATGCACCTACCCCGGCTTGAAATTCCCGCAGTGCCGAATCTGTGTCCGGTCCGAAGATGCCGTCGGCCCTCCCGGAGTTGAATCCGAGTTCCACCAATCGTCTCTGTAATTGGGCGACGTCATCGCCGACCATCATGTGACCTGGCACGTAGGAGAGAACCCGATCACCGAGTTG
Organism: Actinomycetota bacterium; assembly: GCA_010029945.1. GTDB lineage: Bacteria > Actinomycetota > Actinomycetes > S36-B12 > S36-B12 > S36-B12. Next base: position 4,651 of record RGQW01000068.1, read on the forward strand.
CCAGCGTGCCTCGTCGAGTCGGCGGAAGGTGTCGGGCCCGACAATGCCGTCGACGGTTAGGCGATGTCATCACACAGTCCGAGGTGCGCGAGCCGTGCGCGCACCTCCGCGACGGCCGCCCCGGACGAACCAAGGCGGAGCACGGTCCTACAAGTACTCGGCGAGGTCCGCGAGCAGTGCAGCCTTCGGCTTCGCACCAATGATGGTCTTCACGACCTGACCACCGGAGTAGACGTTCATCGTCGGGATGGACGTGATGCCGTAGTCAGCAGCCGTCTGCGGGTTTTCGTCGACATTCAATTTCGCGATGACGATGCTGTCGTTCTCGGACGCGATCTCTTCCAAGATAGGGGCGACCATCTTGCACGGGCCGCACCATTCCGCCCAGAAGTCGACGACGACAGGCTTCTCACTCATCAGGACATCGTCGGAGAACGATGCATCGCTGACGATCTTGGGTGCTCCCATGGTTACTCCTCGTGTATTCGCATGTATCAAGCGGTGATTCAACAGTCCGGTCATCCGTTAGGGGGATCAGCCTACGCCGGGCCGCTCCCCATGGACTGCAAGGAAGCGTTCGGCTGCGAATTTACTGGTCCGCTAGGAACCGCTCAGCGTCCAAGGCCGCCGAGCAGCCTGTTCCCGCCGCCGTGATCGCTTGACGATAGGTGTGGTCGACCAGGTCGCCGCAGGCGAAAACCCCCGGCAGGTTGGTGCGGGTGCTCGGGGCGTCGACGAGGACGTAGCCCTCGTCGTCGAGGTCGATTTGACCAGCGATCAACTCGGAGCGGGGATCGTGGCCAATGGCGATGAACAAGCCGGTGACGGGGAGTTCTCGGGTGTCACCGGTGATGGTGTCTTCGATCACGATGCCGTTGACCTTGTCCTCACCGAGCACATCCACCACCTGGGAATTCCACACAGGCTTGATCTTCTCGTTGGTCAAGACACGCTCCGCCATCACCTTGCTGGCACGCAACTCATCACGCCGGTGGATGAGGTAGACCTTGTCGGCGAAGCGGGTGAGAAAGGTTGCTTCCTCCGCGGCCGTATCTCCACCACCGACGACGGCGATCTCTTGTTGACGGAAGAAGAAGCCGTCGCATGTCGCGCACCAGGAAACCCCGTGCCCTGACAGACGCTTCTCATTCTCCAAACCGAGCTCCCGATACCCCGAGCCCAAGCTCCCGATACCCCGAGCCCATGGCGAGCACCACTGTGTGGGCGGAGTGGGTATTCCCCGAACCGTCGGTCACGGTCTTGATGTCCCCGCTGAGATCTACCGAGGTGACATCGTCGGTGACGAGCTCAGCACCAAAACGTTCGGCCTGCTTACGCATTTCCTCCATCAACTGCGGACCCATGATGCCGTCCGCAAACCCCGGATAGTTCTCGACGTCCGTGGTGTTCATCAACGCACCACCGGCGGTGACCGAACCTTCGAAGACCAACGGATTCAACTGAGCCCGCGCGGCGTACACCGCGGCGGTATAACCGGCAGGACCAGACCCAATAATGATGAGATTTCGAACATCGCCCACAGCGGTTGACTCCATAACGTGATTTCTCAGTGACAGCTCAAGAATACCGCGCGAGAAATACCATGGGGGGTATACCCCCGGCAGGCGTGATTGATACCCGATGCCTCACCTCTTGGGTTGTGAAACCGCCGTGGCTATCTATGGCGCCAAGGTGAAAGCGGCCTTGAACAGAGTCGGGTTGTGACTCGGCTCGCGCGTACCGCACGTCGGCTCGACGACGTAGATGGTGGTGACACCCATATCGGGACCCATGCTGCGCATCTGGTCTGCATTCATGGACAACATCTTGTTCATGTCCACCATGAAGTCTGGAACGACGAGCAACCCGGCATCAATGCCGTTCACCGACGCCCGAAGCACGAGCAGCGCTTGGGAGGTTTCGACGGCGGTTACTTTTGTCACGCAATCACGAAGAACCTTCGGATCCGACGTCATGCCGTCCGTTGTTGCATCCCACGTCTCTTCCGGCATCTCGAGCACATCCGCTGGTTCGGTGATCCCGACACCGGTCAGAATCTCGCCCACCGTGTCGGCGATCTGCGCGGATGAAATGTCCTCACCGAGATCCATGACCTTCTTGGCGGGAGGGATGAAGCCCGCCTGGACTACCTGCGGCGTCGGTACGGCTACCGAATCCGCTCGGGCCAGGCTCTCGGACTCGAGCGACTCGGTCGACTCGGCGAGCTCAGGGGCCTCGACTGCTTCATCCGTCGTCTGACTCGCCACGGTCGCGGTGACCCCGTCTCCGGTGGGTTCGCCGAACGGTCCCCACACACTCGCCCCTACAGCGACACCGAGGGCAACGACACTCGCTGCGATGAGTGGTGTCGTCCAGCGGCTTCTCGGCAGTCGACGGCGACCGGCGCTGCTGACGTCGCTGACGTACCCGTCAGTCTGAGCCCAGGTTGGGTCCTCGGCATCGAGAACCGTGGTGATGCGCTCCCACACGTGGGCGGGCACAGGTTCAAATGGCTCTGCATCGACGGAAGCCGACCAGTCACGCAGGGTGTCGCGAACGGCGTCCTGGATGTCCGGGTCGTAGGCAGGGTCGTCTCCAGCGGGGCGGATCCCGTCTTCGGGGAGTCCCGCGGCGTCGCGATCGTTACTGTCCGCCACTGCCATCACCTCCCGTCGAATCCTCGATTGCCCTGCTGCCGGAGTTCGGGTTCGAACCCCCTCCACCACGTCCGACGGACGGCGGAGGGTGGTGGTTCCGTTCCACGGGCTCTGCTTTGGCGTCCGGATCGATCGAATCCCGCAGGAATCCAAGGGATTCCGCCAGACGAGCTCTGCCGCGAGAACACCTGCTCTTGATCGTCCCGGGCGGACAGTCCAGGAGAGCGGCTGCTTCCTCGACCGAGTACCCCTCGACGTCCACGAGAACGATCGCCTCGCGCTGGGATTCAGGCAACTCGGCGAGTGCCCGGGCGATGACGAGTTGGGTTTCGCGGGTGGCGATCGGGTCGCGCGGTATGCCACCACGCCCGACCGGGGTCGCCACGGAATTGGTTGGCTCGACGGAAGGCGGACACCAAGGCGTCTTGAAGGGCGTCGGCGGCTTCGTCGGGGTCGCCGGTCGTGCGGAGAGCCACCGCCCACAGTCGATCGCGGTGGCGTGCGATCAGCGTTCCGAAGGCGCTCGAATCCCCTTCAATGTGGGCGTTCAGCAACTCTTTGTCGGTGGGTGGGGTCTCCCACGGTGCCGTCGCTGCCGTTACCGGCGGCATAGACTCATTTGACACGGCTTCGAGCCTACTGACCGTCGACGATCTCCTGCGGGTCGAGACCGGCGATGGACACCTGACGGATCCCTCCTTGGTAGCGAGGGGAGTCGCCCGTCGTCGATTCCGGGATCACCGGCAGACCGGTGAGCCAGATGAGCACGTATTGACCGGTCACCGATCGCGGTGAGCGCAGGGTGATCTCGGGACCGGCGTCGTTGACGGACGCGAAGTCGGTCCATAGGTCTGGGTCATCCAGGATCTGATCCGCCACACGAATATCGACGTCGGTTCCGAAGCCGACGAGGTCGAGGTCGATGGTGGACAACTGCTTGGGGCTTCCGAGATCGACGATCAGCCCAACGCCACCCTTGTCCCCGACGGTGGGCGTGTTGTACTTGCGGGTCAACCATGCTGTTGTCCCATCGGCGTCGGCCGCCAACTCGGCGCGTTTGTTGCGTTCCTTACCGTCTATGCCGTCGGGTTGTCCATCGTCGTTGTCGTCACCGAGCGGGTCGTACGAGCGGACATCCTCGATCGGGAGTACCGCGGTGAGCCCGGAATCGAACTCTTCCTCGAA
>RGQW01000069.1 GCA_010029945.1 Actinomycetota bacterium
GAGCCTCTGGGTACCCTCGTCCCCGCTGGAGATTCCGGCCCTGTGTTTCGCAGAATGCCCCTCAGGAGCGCACCGTGGACATCGTCGCCTTAGCGCCCATCGTCTTACTCGTCGTCGCCTTCTACTTCCTGCTCATCCGGCCACAGAAGCAACGGCAGCGCCAGCAGGCCGAGATGGTGTCCGCACTAGCGCCGGGAGCCCAGGTGATGACAACTGCGGGAATGATGGGGACGGTCGCGGTTGTCGCGGAGGATGAGTTGAGTCTGGAAATCTCACCCGGGGTGTTCGTGCGTATGGTTCCGGCGGCTGTCGCCAAGGTGATCGAGCCGGCGCCCAGTGTCGAGACGGCACCGGAGGCAGATGAGGCGCCGTAGCGCTGCGCGATAGACGACACCCCGCGGGCTCGAAGCCCGTTCGTATACAAGGAGACCTGTGGCACCACCTGCAACATCGAAGCCAGGGCGATGTCGTCGAAGGAACCGAGATCACTGACGAGCAACTCGCGCAGACGGTGGAAATCATTCGCGCCCGCGTCGACGGCCTCGGCGTCGCCGAGGCCGAGGTGACCACCCAAGGTTCGGGAAATTCGGCGGCGATCGTCGTCTCGGTCCCGGGTCTGGGACAAGACCGGGTCGTCGAGCTTGTCCAACGAACCGCCTTGTTGAACTTCCGGCCGGTGTGGAACGTGCTCAGTCCGTTCCCGATCGACCCGGCGGATGCCGACGCCGCTGACGGTGACGCTGCTGACGGTGACGCCGCCGAGACCGAGGAGTCTGCTGACGAATCGGCGAGCGACGACGGAGCTCAGAGTGCGGAGATCGTCCAAGCGCCCGACTACAGCCCTGAGTTCCAAGCCGAGGTCGACGCCCTGGATTGCATCGACCCGGTCAACCTGGCCGGTGGCACACCCGATAACCCGACCGAATGGCTGGGTGCTTGCGATCAATCCGGCGGACAGAAGTACGTGATGGAGCCGGCGTTCATCGAAGGTGTGAGCGTTACCGACGCCAACGCCCAACTCACCCAACAGGGCATCGGGTGGGTTGTGACCTTGGAGTTCGACTCCGAAGGAGCCGGTGCGCTCGCCGAGGCGTCCACGGAACTCAGTGCGCTGCCGGAGTGCGGTTCCGGAGCCACCCCCTGTAACGCGTTCGCGATCGTGCTCGACGGCGTGGTGGTGTCAGCTCCGCGGTTCAACGAGCCGATCCTCGGCGGGCAAGCCCAAATCGAAGGTGACTTCAACGTCGAGGAAGCCCGCGACCTGGCGAACGTCCTGAAATACGGTGCATTGCCGGTGACCCTCGACGTCGTCGACATCACCTCGGTGTCCGCGACCGTGGGTGGCGATCAACTGCGGGCCGGAATAACCGCAGGCCTCATCGGTTTGGCTCTGGTGAGCATCTACCTGCTGTTGTACTACCGAGTGCTCGGCCTGGTAGCGGTCATGTCCCTCGCCGTGGCAGGCGGCCTGCTCTACCTGTTCGTGGTGATCTTCTCCAAGACCATCGGACTCACCCTCACCCTGGCCGGCGTCGCCGGCGCGATCGTGGCCGTCGGCATCACCGCAGACTCCTTCATCGTGTACTTCGAACGCATGCGCGACGAACTTCGCGACGGGCGATCCCTACGGCAAGCCTGCGACAGCGGATGGGTGCGCGCTCGCCGCACCCTGTTGGCCGCGGACTTCGTCACGCTGCTCGCCGCCGTGGTGTTGTACTTCCTGTCCATCGGTAGCGTCCGCGGATTCGCCTTCATCCTGGGTCTGACGACGGTCATCGACCTGATCATCGCCTTCTGGTTCACCCATCCTGTGGTGGTCTTGATGGGACGTCGCAAGTTCATGCAGGGCGGATCCAAGTGGTCGGGGCTGGACCCCGAACGCCTCGGTGGCCACAGTGCCCTCGACACGCTCGCCGGACAATCACGACGCAAGCGCCGTGACGACTACCAGAGTTCCACAGCCGACGACGCAGCCGGTGATACCGCCGGAGACACAGCCAGCGACACAACGGAGGTGCGGTCATGAGCAGCATCACCAACATCGGTCAACGGCTCTACCGCGGTGAGGTGTCCTACGACTTCGTGGGTCGGTGGAAGCGGTGGTACATCTTCTCGGCGATCATCCTGCTCGTCGCCGTGGCTTCGCTCGCCTTCCGAGGGCTGAACCTCGGAATCGAGTTCCGCGGTGGTGCCGACTTCGCCATTCCCAACGCCACCTGCTCGGTGAGTGAGGCGCGAGAGGTAGCCGAGGCCGAGACGGGCGGGCAAACGATCGTGACGGTCGCCAGTTCGGGCACCATGCGGGTCCAGACGATTCCGTTGACCAGCGCGGAGTCCATCGAGTTGTCCGAGTCCCTCGGCGGCGTCTGCGGTGTCGCGGCGTCGGAAATCACCGTCCAGGTCGTTGGGCCGACGTGGGGGGCGGAGATTTCGTCCAAGGCCTTGCAGGGGCTCGTCATCTTCTTGGTGTTGGTCACGATCTTCTTGAGCATCTACTTCGAATGGCGAATGGCCATCGGCGCACTCGTCGCCTTGGCTCACGACCTTGTCATCACCGTGGGCATCTATGCGCTCTTCGGGCTCGAAGTAACACCAGCGACCGCTATCGGTGTGCTGACGATCCTGGCCTACTCGCTCTACGACACCGTCGTCGTATACGACAAGGTGAAGGAGAACACGCGAGGCATCGCTGGGCAGTCGGTTATGACCTACGACGAAGCCGCGAACCTGGCGGTGAACCAGACGGTCGTTCGATCCATCAACACCTCGCTGACATCCCTACTGCCCGTCCTGGCCATCATCATCGTCGGCGCCGGACTGCTCGGCGCCGGCACATTGCTCGACCTCGCTGTCGCCCTAGCTGTGGGCATGGCGGCGGGAACGTACTCCTCGATCTTCATCGCCACGCCGGTCCTCGCCCAGCTCAAGCGGCAGCAGCCGGAGATGAAAGCCCTCGCGGCTCGTGTTCAGGCCCGCCGCAAGCAAGCAGCGAAGGCTGGCGTCAAGGGCCAGGACAGCGCCGGAGATGGCGCCGGAGATAGCGCGGGGGATAGTGCCGCAGATGGCGCCGGCGCAGCAGCAAGCTCCGCCACCACGGCATCGCCCGCATCTCCGGAAGAGCTTCGGGAACTCGCACGCGTGCAATCCGGCGAGCGACACCAACCCAAGCGCAAGAGCCGACGCAAACGTCGCTAGTTCCCCCGCGCGTACACTGGTATTCCGCGGCGAGGGGAGGTGGACATGGCGAAGAACATTCCCGCCACCACCGAGCCCGAGGTCGCCCGCGGATCGCAGGTAAGTGACTCCGGCGGCTTTCGTGGACGATTTGCCAGGCTCGCCGGTCCTCGTTACGCCCACCCGGAACTCGAGCCCGTCATCAAGACGCTGCGTCGCTATCACCCGAAGGCCGATACGCGGACCCTCGAGCGCGCCTACGAGATGGCGGAGTACCTGCACCGAGACCAAAAGCGCCGGTCGGGGGAGCCATACATCACCCACCCGGTAGCGGTCGCGTCCATCCTGGCGGATCTGGGCATGCCGGCCGCGACACTGTCGGCCGCACTTCTGCACGACACCGTCGAGGACTGCGGGTACTCACTCGATGCACTCCGGGAGGATTTCGGGGACGAGATCGCCTTGTTGGTGGACGGCGTGACCAAGCTCGACAAGGTCACCTACGGAGAAGCCTCCGCGGCGGAAACCGTGCGCAAGATGGTCGTCGCCATGGCCCGCGATATTCGCGTGCTGGTCATCAAGCTCACCGACCGTCTGCACAACATGCGTACTCTCCGCTGGCTCCCGGAAGAAAAGCAGCAAAAGAAAGCCAAGGAAACTCTGGAAATTTATGCACCGCTGGCGCACCGACTCGGCATGAACGCCATCAAGTGGGAACTTGAGGACCTGTCGTTCGCCACGCTGTATCCGAAGATGTATGAGGAGATCGTGCGCCTGGTCGGGGAGCGGGCACCGTCCCGCGACAAGTACCTGGCGGAAGTAATCAGCGATATCGAAGCCCAACTGAAAGCGAGCCGTATCAAGGCCTCCGTCACCGGCCGTCCGAAGCACTACTACTCGGTGTATCAAAAGATGATCGTGCGCGGTCGCGACTTCAACGACATCTATGACTTGGTCGGGGTCCGCATCCTTGTCGACAGCATTCGCGAGTGCTATGCCGTCCTGGGAACAATCCACGCTCAGTGGAGCCCTGTGCCGGGTCGCTTCAAGGACTTCATCGCCATGCCGAAGTTCAACATGTATCAGTCGCTACACACGACCGTCATCGGGCCGGAAGGCAAAGTGGTGGAAGTGCAGATTCGCACCCACGACATGGACCAATCGGCGGAGCTGGGCGTCGCCGCACACTGGATGTATAAGCAGGGCGAGTCAGACAAGGCCGGGCCGGACGAGTTCGCGTGGCTACGTCAACTGCTGGATTGGCAGCGCGAAACCTCCGATCCCGGTGAGTTCATGGACTCACTGCGCTACGACCTCGGAACGGCTGAGGTATACGTCTTTACGCCGAAGGGCGATGTGATGGCGCTCCCGGCGGGCGCGACGCCGGTCGATTTCGCCTACTCCGTCCACACTGAGATTGGGCACCGGTGCGTTGGTGCGCGAGTGAACGGGAAGCTCGTACCGCTGGAGTCGGAACTATCCAGCGGCGACGTCGTGGAGATTTTCACCTCCAAGGCTGAGGGTGCCGGGCCCAGTCGTGACTGGCTTGGTTTCGTGGCATCGGCGCGAGCCAAAACCAAGATCAAGGCGTGGTTCTCCAAGGAGCGCCGCGAGGAAGCGATCGATAACGGCAAAGATCAGATCGCACGAGCGATGCGCAAGAAGGGCTTCCCGCTACAAAGATTGATGACCAATCAAGCGCTGTCGACGATCGCCGTTGATCTCAATCAAGCTGATGTTTCTGCGCTCTACGCATCGGTGGGCGAAGGCCGCATCGCCGCTTCGACCATCGTCCAGCGGCTGATCGATGCTGCGGGCGGCGTAGACGGGGCCGACGATGACGCCGCCGAAGCGGTCACCCCGACGCCGGGGCGACGAGAGAGTGCCTCACGAGACGTGGGAGTCGTCGTCAAGGGGGTCGACGATCTTTGGGTCAAGCTTGCGCGCTGCTGCACCCCGGTCCCGGGCGATGCCATCATGGGTTTCGTCACGCGAGCGTCGGGTGTTTCGGTGCATCGCGAAAATTGCGTCAACGTGCCGAGCCTGCGACAAAGCCCAGAGCGTGAAGTGGACGTGGAGTGGGCGCCGACACCATCCAGCGTCTTCCTCGTAAACATCCAGGTCGAGGCACTCGACCGTTCCCGGTTGCTCGCCGACATCACGCGCGCCCTGTCGGATACGCACGTGAACATCCTGAGCGCGTCGGTCACCACGACGCGGGACAGGATCGCGACCTCGAGGTTCACCTTCGAGATGGCCGACCCGAAACACCTGGGCTCTGTTTTGAAGACGGTACGGACCGTCGAGGGTGTTTACGACGCGTACCGGGTCTAGGCCGGGCACAGGTGTGGCGAGCACCTGACCGATGAGAACGTGTGGGGTTAGGCCGGTGTCGCTATTGGGCGATTCGTTGGGCTGCCTCGAGTAGCGCCCGGGTGCTCTCGATGGATTGCTCCAGTTTGCGCACTGCTCGCTCATCGCCGGCGGCGCGGGCCTGCTCAAGATCAGCTTCCTGCTTGGTCAGTGCATCCGTGAAAGCGTTCGCAGTGGACTCTGCCCGGGCTCTCTTATCGGGATCGTCGCGGTCCCAGGCGCTCGACTCCGCCTTGCGCACCGCATCCTCGACCTTCTTGAGCCGCGATTCCAATCGCGAACGATCGCTGCGCGGCAGGTCACCTGCCTTGTCCCACTGCTCTTGGATGGAGCGCAGTTGACGCTTGACCTGGCCGAGGTCTGTGGATCCATCCAGCGGAAGCAGCGCCTCCGCCTTGACGATTAGTGCTTCCTTCACTTCGACGTTCGGTGCAAGTTCGGCATCTTTCGCGGCGTCAGCGGCCTTCATCGCGGAATAGAACGAATCCTGCGCGGCCTTGAACTTCTTCCACAGTTTGTCCTCGTCCGAGCGCGATCCCCGCGGCGCTCGCTTCCACTGATCCATCAAGGAGCGGAAAGCGCGCGTGGTGGGCCCCCAATCCGTTGAGTCTGCCAACGCCTCAGCCTTGGTGATCAGTTCACGCTTGGCCGCAACAGCTTCTTTGCGTTGTGAGTCGAGCTGCGCGAAGTGCGCACGGCGCCGCTTATCGAAGCTCGCACGTGCAGAACTAAGGCGCTTCCACAGGTCCTGTTCCAGGGAGCGATCAGAACGGGGGAGAGCCTTCCACTCCTCCACCATTGCGGAGTAGCGCTCGGATGTTGACTTCCAGGAGGTGGAATCCGACAGCGCTTCGGCTTCGGTCACCAGTGCCTCGCGCGCCGCCTTGGTCTCCTCGCGGACTCGCTCCCGGTGCGCCGCCTGCCGTACCACCGCCGACTCCAGTTCGGCTTCCGCTGCATCGACCTTGGCGGACAGAGCGGCCACGTCTCCCACGTACGACCGTTCCTCCAGGCCCTGGCGGACGCGGGCGATCGCGGCCCGCGCCTGATCGGGCTTGGCGCGGCCGTCGGCCAGTCGCGTCGAGACGAGATCGATTTCCACGACGAGGTCGTCGTACTTGCGAGCGAAGAAGGCCAGCCCTTCGTCGGGAGTGCCAGCGGCGTACTGTCCCACGGCCACGTCGCCGTCCGGTGCGAGCAGGTAGATCGTGCCGTCGGCCTCGGCCCGCCCGAAGGCCATGCTCGGGCTCGGAGCATCCGCAACGGCGGTGGTTGGAGCATCGGAGGTTGGCCGCGTCGGTCCCGTGGGGCGACGCAGGGCGGCCGGGGTAGGAACGGGCGACTGCGCGCCCGTCGTGCCCTCGTCGTCAGTCGTCACGTCCACGAATCCCTCTAGATCCCTCTCGCAATGTCCTCGCCTACGCCATTCGACGGCCTTACCGCCACCGACAGTCTGTCACCGAGGAGGGAAACTGCTACTAGGCCACCCCAACTGTTGCCGTTTCGATAACAATCGGCTGGGCGGGGAGGCCGTCCCCACCGCCGTCGGCCACGCCTGCCTCCGCAATAGCGCGCACGATGTCCAGGCCGTCGGTGACCTGCCCCCAGATCGTGTAGCCCGAGGGGAGGGTGGTGTCCTCGTACACCAGGAAGAACTGCGAGCCACCCGTGCCCGGCCCGGCGTTCGCCATGGCAACCGTCCCCGCCGGATAGTTGGCCTCACCCTCCGCCGGCAGGTTTTCGTCGGGAATTTGATAGCCCGGCCCACCGGTGCCGTTGCCCGCCGGATCGCCGCATTGCAGAACGAAGATGCCGGCCGTGGTCAGCCGGTGACAGGCGGTTCCGTCGAAGAACCCCTCATTGGCAAGAAAGGTCATCGAGGCGACCGTCGCGGGTGCATCGTCAGCGAACAGATCGATGGAGATGTCTCCGCAGTTGGTGGCCAAGGTGAGGGTGCCGCTTGCTGCTGTTGCAGCGTCGGGCGGGGCATCGAAGGTGAGGTCGTCCGGACGCGTCGGCGCTGGCTCGGCGCAGATATCGACGACGGCGGCCCCCGCTTCGATCTCCTCGATCAGTTCCTCGGCCACCTCGTCGATCTCGGACGCGGTCGACTCGGGCTCGTTCCCTCGATCGATGAGGGTGAAGATCGCCCATCCGCCACCGGCGATGACCAAGGCACCGACAACGACGATGGCCACGACCCTTTGGCGCACCCGGGCCTTGTCCTCGCGTTCGGCGCGTCGGGCTTGCTGCCGCTCGAATTTCGCACGCGCGAGTTGGCGTTGTCGTCGGTTAGAGGAGGTCATGTCCGTCCTGAAAGTCGATGCCGGTGCGTACTCATTCGATGTTCGGCGTCCGAGTGTAGAGGTGAAGACATAGGGCGCCACGAGGCTAGGCTGTGCTTGCTGGTCGGGGCCCCATCCGGAGGAACGTCCGAAGGGACCTCCCAGAACACCCGCACCCAGCGCGACGCTGCACATCTCGCCCAGGAGGAGCCTTGTTCATCACCGGGTTCCCAGCTGGATCGTGGGCCACGAACTGTTACGTCGTGGCGACGGGTCCGGGCGAGCCGTGCGTGGTCATCGATCCCGGCCAGGAGTCGATCGACGGCGTGCACGAAATCATCGCCGAGCACCGCCGCTATCAGCAGGGCTACTGCTACTTTCTGGCCAACGACCCGCGGGTGCCCGAGGATGTCCGCAGCTGGTATCGAGCCTGGGGGCTGGCCAAGGACGAATTCACCGACAACGGCCACTGGCCGCATCAGATCTACGTTCGTGAGGCCCGCCGAATGGTTGGAGATCTGGTGGTCACCGAGAACCATCTCCGGCGAACGCTGCCGACCGAACGGTCGATTGGCATGGGCTCGTACAACATGGACTCTCACAACGTCCAACGGTACATCGACAAGGATGGATTCGTTCGCAACGAGGG
>RGQW01000070.1 GCA_010029945.1 Actinomycetota bacterium
ACACCGCATCACCGAAGGATTCGATATCCGCGCCCTTGGCCCCGCGTTCGGCGTTCAGCACAGCAAGGGAGCTGAGATATGTAAGAAATGCGACCGCGACGACCACGGCCGTCGCGGTCCGACCGACACGCAGCCGGCTGCCCCGGCTGATCAGCCACTGACCGGCGGTGAGCACCCGCAGGACGCGCAGCACTCGGAAGGCGGGAACGGCGACTGCGATCACATCGAGCGGATGGTGAACCAGGTAGGCAATGTGCTTGGGGGACAGCACGGTTCGCAGGGTGAGATCGGCAATGAAAACCACCCAAATGGCGTTCATTGCGGTGTCGAGTCGATCGAGCCCTTCAGAGGTAAGGCCCTCGTCGAGAACGTAGAACGAGTACAGGACGAGATACCCCACAGCCAAAAGCACCATCGCCAGGGCGGTGCGGCGTTCGTACGCGTCCAGTCGCCCCTGCGCTCGCACTTGCCGAGGGTTGTCCGGATCTGGCGTGCTGTCGGTGATGTGAGCCCAGATTCGATCCATGCGCGAGGTATCCAACGGTGCAGGAGTCGAAGCTGCCGCCGATTCTTGACTTTGCGCCGATGCCACCAGGGCAGCCTACGAGGTAGGACATCGTCAACTATCGGGCAATATGCAGGGATCCGAATGGGTAATGACCACATCGCAAGACTCCTGCTGCCCTAGCATCCGATTAGGTGAAAGAGAGGTTCGTTATGTCCGAAGATGAGCAAGCGGCACAAACTGCCCCGCCGTCGCAGTCACCACCGGCACCGCAGGTGCCGGTACCACCAAAACCGACGGTGGACCAAAACGGAAACCCGATTAGTCCACGATCGCGTTTGGCGTGTGCCTTACTTGCCTGGATTGTGGGTATTTTTGGTGTCCACCGGTTCTACGTCGGAAAAGTGGGCACGGGCATCGCGATGATCTTCACTTTGGGTGGTCTGGGCATCTGGGTCCTCGTGGACCTAATCATGATTTTGGTGGGATCCTTCAAGGACAAAGAGGGGCGCCTCATCCTCAACTGGCAATGAGGAGGCGTTCGTGATGTGAGGGTGATGGTCAAGCAGGGCTCGGCGGCGGACTCTCGATCACCAGCCCCGTTCCCACCACTCATCCAACGACGGCCGCTCCCGACCCAGCGTCGTATCGTCACCGTGGCCGGGGTAGATCCAGGTGTCGTCGTCGTAACGGTCGAAGATCTTCTCGACGACACCGCGGTACAGGGTCTTGAAATCTTCCGGTGACCAGGTGCGACCCACGCCACCCGGAAAGAGGCAGTCACCGGTGAACAGATGGGTGTGTCCGTGTGGATCGTCGAACGTGAGGACCAGCGACCCGGGGGTGTGTCCGACCAGGTGGATAACACCCAGGGTGACATCGCCGACGGTGATGGACTCTTCGTTGCGCAGTCGATGTCGCGTGGGCACATCGATCGCGTCGGCGTCCGCGTCGTGGGCGTAGGTCGGCGCCTGTGTCGCGCGGGTCACGTCGGCTAGTGCGCCCCAATGATCGTGATGGCGATGCGTGGTGACGACGCCGCTGAGTGTGTCCCCGCCCACGAGATCGAGGATCCGGGTGCCTTCGGCTGCAGCATCGATCAGGAGTTGTTCGCCCGTAGCAGTGCAGCGCAGCAGATAGACGTTGTTGTCCATGGGGCCAACCGCAAGCTTGCGGATGACCACCGTCGACAGTTCGCGGTTGAGTGCGGGACCGCCTACGCTGGCGTGACCGGAGTACATGTTCGGCACCCTAGCGACAGGTGCCCGCGGGAATAGTGCCGAGAAAGGGGCCTTGGTGGTTGGCGAGAGTCTCGTGGTCCGCGGTGCGCGGGAGCACAACCTCAAGGATGTATCTCTGGATCTTCCTCGGGATGCCCTCATCGTCTTCACAGGATTGTCGGGATCCGGCAAATCATCGTTGGCGTTCGACACGATCTTCGCCGAGGGGCAGCGTCGCTACGTCGAAAGTCTCTCCGCCTATGCGCGTCAGTTTCTCGGACAGATGGACAAGCCGGATGTCGATTTCATTGAAGGGCTTTCACCGGCGGTTTCGATCGATCAGAAGTCAACATCTCGCAATCCGCGCTCGACGGTGGGGACCATCACCGAGGTCTACGACTACCTGCGCCTGCTCTACGCCCGGATAGGAAAACCGCATTGCCCCGAGTGCGGGGATCCCATCAGCCGGCAGACCCCGCAGCAGATTGTCGACCAGGTGCTCGACCTGCCAGCGAAGACCCGATTCCAGGTGCTGGCACCCCTGGTTCGCGACCGCAAGGGGGAATACGGCGAGCTCTTTCAGCAGTTACAAACCCAGGGCTACTCCCGGGCTCGCGTCGACGGTGTCGTTTATGGGCTAGACGAAGTCCCCAAGCTCAAGAAGCAGGAGCGCCACACCGTCGAAGTTGTTGTGGACCGTTTGACCGTCAACAAGGAATCGAGGCGTCGGCTCACCGACAGTGTGGAGACGGCCCTGGGCCTCGGCCACGGCTATGTGGTCTTGGACTTCGTCGATCGCGAGGAAGGCGATCCCGAGAGGGAGCGGATCTACTCCGAGCATCTGGCCTGCCCGAGGGACGGACTGTCGTTCGAAGAACTCGAACCACGCTCCTTTTCGTTCAACTCTCCTTTTGGAGCATGTCCCGAATGCTCCGGTTTGGGAACGACACGCGAGGTGGACATCGAACTCGTCGTCCCGGACGTGGATCGCTCCCTGAGTGAGGGAGCAATTGCGCCGTGGTCCCGTGGCACAGTCTCGGGATACTTCTCGCGGCTGCTCGAGGCCATCGCCGATGAAATCGGTGTTGATGTCGAAACCCCGTGGAAGAAGATTCCGGCGCGGTCGAAGAGGGTGATCCTTGAAGGCTACGACGAGCCCATTCATGTGCAGTACCGCAATCGCTATGGACGGCGCCGGTCGTACTACACCGAATACGAGGGCGTTGTTCCCTATGTGAAGCGCAGGCACGCGGAAGCCGAAACCGATGCGTCGCGGGAACGCTTCGAGGGTTACATGCGGGAAGTCCCATGCAGCGCCTGTTCCGGGAGTCGACTCAAGCCACTCACGCTCGCGGTCACGATCGAGGGCAAGTCGATCGCCGACATCGCCTCGCTGCCGATCGGGGAGGCCGCCGACGTCTTGAGCAGTCTTGCCCTCAGCGAGAGAGAAAGCGTGATCGCGTCACGCGTGTTGAAAGAAGTCAACGAGCGCTTGCAATTCCTCGTGGACGTCGGCCTGCATTACCTGTCGATGGATCGTGCTGCTGGCACTTTGGCCGGCGGCGAGGCGCAGCGAATCCGCTTGGCTACCCAGATCGGATCAGGCCTCGTGGGTGTTTTGTACGTCCTCGACGAGCCGAGCATCGGACTCCATCAGCGTGACAATCACCGCCTGATTGAAACCCTGGTTCGCCTACGGGACCTGGGGAACACCCTGATTGTTGTCGAGCATGATGAAGACACGATCCGCACAGCCGACTGGGTTGTCGACATCGGACCCGGAGCCGGGGAGCACGGTGGGCAGATCGTCGTCAGCGGAACGGTGTCAGAACTCGTTGCGAATCCGGAATCCATCACCGGTCAGTACCTGTCGGGAAGCCGAGGTATCGACGTTCCGGCCGTACGGCGTCCTCAGGAGCGTGGATGGATCACCATCAAGGGCGCGCGCGAACACAATCTGCAGAATGTCTCGGCGCGTTTTCCGTTGGGCAACTTCGTCTGTGTGACCGGGGTGAGCGGGTCAGGTAAGTCGACCTTGGTG
The DNA here is from genome assembly GCA_010029945.1 of Actinomycetota bacterium. Lineage (GTDB taxonomy): Bacteria > Actinomycetota > Actinomycetes > S36-B12 > S36-B12 > S36-B12. The sequence goes on from RGQW01000070.1 coordinate 3,767, forward strand.
AACGACATCTTGTTCAACGTCCTTGCGCGCGATTTGAACGGCGCGCGGCTCGTGCCAGGAAAGCACAAGAGCATCTCGGGTACCGATCAGATCGACAAGGTTGTGCACGTCGACCAAAGTCCTATCGGACGTACGCCACGGAGTAATCCGGCGACATACACGGGCGTCTTCGATCACATTCGCAAGCTATTTGCCGCTACCGCAGAAGCCAAGGTGCGGGGGTATCAGCCGGGTCGGTTCTCCTTCAATGTGAAGGGCGGACGCTGTGAGGCGTGCAGCGGCGACGGCACGATACGGATCGAAATGAACTTCCTTCCCGACGTCTACGTTCCCTGCGAGGTCTGTCACGGTGATCGCTACAACCGCGAGACCTTGGAAGTCCACTACAAGGGCAAAACCATCGCGGAGGTGCTGGATCTCCCGATAGAAGACGCCCTGTCCTTCTTCGAGGCGGTGCCGGCCATCGCACGCCACCTGTCCACGTTGGTCGATGTGGGGCTCGGATACGTGCGCATGGGTCAGTCGGCACCAACGTTGTCCGGGGGAGAGGCGCAACGTGTGAAGCTCGCCAGCGAACTGCAAAAGCGCTCGACGGGCCGCACCGTCTACGTACTCGATGAACCCACCACCGGCCTGCACTTCGAAGACATTCGCAAACTCCTCGGTGTCCTTCAATCCCTGGTCGACAAGGGCAACACAGTCATCGTCATCGAGCACAACCTCGACGTCATCAAGTCCGCCGACTGGATCGTAGATCTCGGGCCAGAGGGGGGGATCCGGAGGAGGGACGGTCGTCGCGGAAGGAACGCCGGAATCAGTAGCGGCCGCGGACGCGAGCCATACCGGACGTTTTCTTCACCCCCTGCTGTGAACGCGCCGTCGGCGAAACGGTCACGTACCATGACCACATGGCATCTGCACTTCGACGACGTGACGTTATTGCCGGTGGTGGCCTCGTAGCCGTCGGCGGCATCCTGGTGGCCTGCGGCGGGGGTGACGGCGCTTCTGAGGACACTGCGGCTTCTGCCGAGGCTGCACCATCGCCCTCACAGACGCCGGACGCTTCGACGCCGGAGGCCGCACCGAGCTCGGCCGAAGAAACGAACGTCGACGATGTCGAAGGTGCGGAGGAGGCTGCTTCGCAGGAGGCGGTTGATGGACTCGCATCGGTGGACGAGATTCCTGTCGAAGGTGGAGTGGTGATTTCCGATCCGCCCGTCGTGCTGGTGCAACCGACGTCCGGAGACGTCAAAGGCTTTAGTGCGGTGTGCCCGCACCAGGGATGCTTGGTGTCGTCGGTGGAGTCCAACGAGATCCTGTGTCCCTGCCACGGATCGCTTTTCTCTGCCACGGACGGCAGCGTGATCACCGGACCTGCATCCGAAGGCCTACCGGCGGTTCCCGTGGAGGTGCAGGGCAACTCGGTCGTCCTCGCTTAGGGGATCGACGATGGCCGATCCCAGCGAATACCGGCCGGCCTCTGGATCAATTCCGCAAGCGCCCGGCGTCTACCGTTTCCGGGACGCCCACGGACGTGTTGTGTATGTGGGCAAGGCGCGGTCGCTGCGCTCCCGACTCAACTCATACTTTGCTGACTTCACCGCACTTCATCCGCGAACACAATCGATGCTGACGGCGGCCAACAGCGTCGACTGGGTTGTGGTGGCAAACGAAGTCGAGGCGCTTGCCCTGGAATTCACGTGGATCAAGGAGTACGACCCGCGCTTCAACGTCAAGTACCGCGACGACAAGTCCTACCCATACCTTGCCCTGACTATCTCCGAAGCATTTCCACGCGCTGCGGTGGTCCGCGAGCCTCGACGAAAGGGAACCCGGTACTTCGGTCCCTACGCCCATGCATGGGCCATTCGAGAGACCCTCGACGAGTTGACGAAAGTGTTCGGAGTTCGAACGTGTCGAGATGGCGTCTTCAAGCGGGCCGCGCAGTTGGGGCGGCCATGCCTGCTTGGCTATATCGACAAGTGCGCGGCGCCATGTGTGGGTCGCATAGACGAAGAGCAGTATCGGCAACGCGTGGACGACATGAGTCGCTTCCTCGGTGGGCAAACGGACTCGTTCATCAAGGACATGCGCGCATCGATGGAGCAGGCCTCCATGCGCCAGGACTACGAGGAGGCGGGTCGATGGCGGGATCGGATGGGCGCGCTGACGCGCGCAATGGAGCGCAATGCCGTCGTCCTCGGTGATAGCACCGATGCCGACGTTGTTGGTCTCCATGACGATCCCTTGGAGGTGGGCGTCCAGGTCTTCCACGTCCGCGCGGGTCGACTGATCGGTGAACGAAGTTTTATCGTCGAGAAGGCAGAAGATCTCACCGTCGGTGGCTACGGGGAACGCGTTCTCCAACGGTTGTATGCCGCGCGCGAGGGCGTAGAAATCGACAGCGCCGTGCCACCGCGAGAGATCCTCGTGTCACACGCCCCCGCGGACAGCGATGCGGTCGCGCATTGGCTGAGCTCACGCCGAGGATCCACGGTAGAAATCAGGGTGCCCCAGCGTGGGGACAAGCGGGCCTTGATGGAAACGGCAACGACCAATGCAGCCGAGGCCTTGATGCGGCACCGAATGCGGCGCTCGAGCGATTTGACATCACGGAGCGAGGCGATTGCGGAACTACAGACGTATCTGGATCTCGCCGAAGCACCGTTGCGCATCGAATGTATCGATGTGTCGACGCTGCAAGGCACGGACACGGTCGCATCACTCGTGGTGTTCGAAGACGGTCTTCCGCGCAAGCGCGACTACCGAACGTTCATCATTCGGACCGAGGGAGCAGACGATCTTGCGTCGGTTCGCGAAGTGGTGGAACGGCGCTTCGCACGAGTCAAGCGAGCGGAGTCGGAGGCAGAGGATGCTGTGGATGTGCCGGGCGAACGCGAGGCTGGGCGTGAGAAGGGCGGCCCGCAGTCCTTTGCCTATCCGCCGGGCCTGCTCGTGATTGACGGCGGCGCACCACAGGTCGCTGCTGCCCAACAGGCTTTGACGGAGAGCGGTGTTGGCGATATCCCCGTTGTTGGGTTAGCCAAGAGGCTGGAGGAGGTGTGGACGCCGGAGTCTGCAGATCCCGTCATCCTCCCTCGGACCAGCGAAGCGCTGTATCTCCTGCAACGGATTCGGGACGAGGCGCACCGAACGGCGATTGCTCTGCACCGCAAGCGCCGGACGGCACGGCAACGGCGCAGCGCACTCGATGACATTCCCGGTCTCGGTCCCAAGAAGGCGGCGGCCCTGCTGGCCCATTTCGGTTCCGTTCGTTCGATCCGCGCGGCCTCGACCGACGAACTTCAGGAGGTTCCCGGAATTGGCCCTACGGTCGCCACCACCGTGCATGAGGCGCTAGCGTCGTCATCATGACGAGGTCACGATGACGACGGAGGCTTTCGATGTTCTTCTCGTGACGGGTATGTCCGGTGCGGGTCGATCGACCGCGGCCCGCGCTCTCGAGGACGCCGGATGGTTCGTCATCGACAACATTCCACCCATGTTGATCGGGGCGGCGATCGACGTCGCCGTGGAGAACCCCGACGTGCATCGGGTCGCCGTGGTCGTCGATGCCCGCGGCGGATCCTTCTTCCCGCAGTTGACCGAGGCGATGGCCAACCTTCGTCGCGACGGAGTCGACCTTCAGGTGCTCTTCCTCGAGGCATCCGAGGAATCCCTCGTCCGACGATTCGAATCGTCGCGTAGGCCGCACCCGCTGCAGGAAGGAAACCGCATCCTCGACGGCCTGAGACGGGAGCGGCTCGTACTCGGTGATCTTCGATCGACCGCGGATCTGGTCATCGACACCACTCATTTGAACGTGCACGAACTACGGCGCGCCATCGATGCCGCCTTCGCTGAGCCTGACGAGCGTCTGCGAGTCACGATCATGTCCTTCGGCTTCAAGCACGGCATACCGGTGGATGCCGACATGGTTGCCGATGCCCGTTTCCTGCCGAATCCATTCTGGGATGAGTCGTTGCGGGACCTGACAGGCCGTGACGCCGCGGTCGCTGATGCGGTTCTCGCCGGAGACGGAGCAGATGCATTTCTGGAACATCTGGCTGCCCTCGTTCGAACCACGAGAGACGGCTATCTGCGGGAAGGAAAGCGATTCGTCACTGTGGCTGTGGGGTGCACGGGCGGCAAGCATCGCAGCGTGGCACTCGCCGAGGCCTTGTCCAGCATGTTGGCTTCACCGCATGCCGTCGTCGGGGTCGAGCACCGAGATCTCGGCAAGGAGTAGGGCATGGGTGACGCCAACACCCCCCACTCTGGCCAGCCGTTGGTTGCGGCTCTTGGTGGGGGACATGGATTAGCGGTCAGCCTGCGGGCACTTCAACGTGTGACCGATCACGTGACAGCGATCGTGGGAGTCGCCGATGACGGTGGGTCGAGTGGACGGCTGCGTCGAGAGCGGGGGATTTTGCCTCCGGGAGACCTCCGTATGGCCCTGGCCGCCTTGTGTGACGCCGATGTCCAGACTCGACCCTGGGTCGAGGTCCTGCAATTTCGATTCTCTGATGGTGGTGAGCTATCTGGACATCCCCTCGGAAATCTGTTGCTGTCCGCGTTGTGGGAGAAGACATCCGATCCAGTGGCAGGACTCGATGAATTGATCGGTCTGCTGGGATGTGGCGGTCGGGTTCTGCCGTGTTGCGTCGAACCCTTGGAAATCGTCGCGTCCATCC
>RGQW01000008.1 GCA_010029945.1 Actinomycetota bacterium
CGTATCTCATCTTCGAACATGGTTCCGCGCGCCTGCGCCAAATACAGACCCACCAGGTAGGAGGCGATGATCTGGGTCAAGAACGCCTTCGTCGAAGCGACCGCGATTTCCGGCCCAGCGTAGGTGTACAACACGGCATCGGATTCCCGTGGGATCGTCGATCCCACCGTGTTGCAAATCGCCAACGTACGAGCGCCCTGGGCTTTCGCGTGGCGAAGGGCCATGAGGGTGTCCATCGTTTCACCGGATTGGGAGATGGCGATGACGAGGGCATCAGGTCCGACGATCGGATCTCGGTACCGAAACTCGCTCGCCAATTCGACGTCGACGGGCAGTCGTGTCCAATGCTCGATGGCGTACTTCGCCACCATGCCGGCGTGGGCCGCAGTCCCACAGGCAACCACGACGACCTTGGTGATGTCGCGCAGCACCGCGTCATCGAGCGCTGTCTCATCCAATTGAATGCGTTGCTCTGTGTCGATGCGTCCACGAAGCGCGTCGGCGACGGCTTTGGGCTGTTCTGCGATTTCCTTCAGCATGAACAGGTCGTAGCCACCCTTTTCCGCCGCCGAGGCGTCCCAGTCCACAACGTAGGGCTTGGCCTCGACCTGGGTGCCAGCGAAATCGCGCACCTCGACTCCGTCGGCCCGGACAACAACGATCTGGTCTTGACCGAGCTCGAGTGCGTTACGCGTGTGATCAACAAACGCCGCAACGTCGCTTGCGAGAAAATTTTCTCCTTCTCCCAAACCGACCACAAGCGGCGAATTCCGTCGCGCTCCTACGACCAACGACGGGTCATTCGGATCCATCGCCACGAGTGTGAACGCACCTTCCAGGCGCGGACAGACCGACTGCATCGCCGCCGCTAGGTCCTGATCGACCTCGGGAAGAGCTCGTGCGAGCAGGTGAGCAACGATCTCGCTGTCCGTCTCCGACGACAGCATCACACCAGCCGCGATGAGCTCGTCCCTCAACGGCGCGAAGTTTTCGATGATGCCGTTGTGGATAACGGCGATCCTTCCGTCGTCACTGACATGAGGATGTGCGTTGTGGTCGGTTGGTCCTCCGTGGGTGGCCCACCGGGTGTGCCCGATACCCGTAGTGGACTGCGGGAGAGGGTCTTGGCCGATGAGGGTCTCGAGATTGACGAGCTTGCCCGCCTTCTTCCGGACCTCAAGGCGCCCCTCACTGATCACCGCCACGCCGGCAGAGTCATAACCGCGGTACTCAAGGCGACGCAGCCCGGCTACCACGACCTCCAGGGCTTGCTTTTCCCCGACGTACCCGACAATCCCGCACATGGCGGCAAGACTACGCCTGCTCCACTGACGTCAGCGGTCCACCTAAACGATGCGTTGCGCCAAGAATCAAAGGGATGGCGGCCTCCCGAAGGCTTAGCCCAGGGCCAGATCCACCCGGACAACATCCGCAATGGAGTCGGCCAGTCCCTGCGCTTCCTCGACACTCGGCGCTTCCACCATGACGCGTACCACTGGCTCGGTTCCCGATGGACGCAGCAGCACTCGCCCCGTGCCCTGCAATGCAGACTCCGCCTCCTCCACCGCTCGTGCTACCGCATCACTGGAGGCCACAGCGTCCTTGTCTACGCCACTGACATTCACGAGCACCTGAGGGAGTTTCACGACGCATGACGAGAGATCCGCCAGAGAGCGGCCGGTTTTCGCCATGATCGCGAGGACGTGCAAGGCCGTCAGAACTCCGTCACCTGTGGCAGCGAGGTCTGTCATCACGATGTGGCCGCTCTGCTCTCCACCCAGGACGAAGCCACCGGCGTTCATTTCCTCGAGGACGTACCTGTCCCCGACCGCCGTTTCCGACACGGTGATTCCTGCGTCCTGCATGGCGATCTTGAAGCCGAGATTGGCCATCACGGTGGAGACAACCGTGCCGTGTGTCAAGGTCTGGCGCTCCTTCTTTGCAATGGCCAACATGGCGAGTATGTGATCACCATCGATGATGGATCCGTCGGCGGCTACGGCAAGGCATCGGTCTGCGTCGCCATCGTGGGCAATCCCCACATCGGCATTGCCGTCCTGAACCGCGGCGATCAGCGATTCCATGTAGGTCGACCCGCAACCGTCATTGATGTTCCAGCCATTTGGCTGCGCGTGAATAGTCGTTACTTGAGCTCCGGCACGCTCGAGTGCCCGGGGGCTCACCTCAAACGCGGCGCCATTCGCACAATCGACGACAACCCGTAGCCCATCCAATGGGGTGTCGAGAGTCCCCACAAGAAAATCCACGTAGCGATCCCCGGCACGAAAGTCATGGGTTATCCGACCAACACCTGAGCCGGTGGGTCGCTCCCACTCTTCGCCAATGCGCTGTTCGATTGCGTCTTCGATGTCATCGGCCAACTTGTGACCACCCCGGGCAAAGAACTTGATCCCGTTATCCGGCATCGGGTTGTGCGAGGCAGACAGCATGACGCCGAGATCTGCATCGAGCTCAGACGTCAGCCACGCCACCGCGGGTGTGGGCAGAACTCCGACAACCGTGACGTCGACGCCGGCGCTAGCGAGACCCGCAACAACCGCCGCTTCCAGGAACTCCCCACTGGCCCGGGTGTCTCGACCAACAACCGCCAACGGTCGATGACCGTCGAACGCACCGACATCGCCGAGCACATGCGCCGCGGCGACCGCCAAGTCGACGGCGAGCTCCGCTGTGACGTCCCTGTTGGCAAGTCCGCGAACACCGTCGGTGCCGAAGAGTCGGCCCACGCTTACCTCTAGCGCTTGCTGTACTGGGGCGCCTTGCGAGCCTTCTTCAGGCCGTACTTCTTGCGCTCCTTAGCCCGTGGATCACGCGTGAGAAAACCCGCCTTCTTCAACGACGGCCGGTTGTTCTCTTCATCGATGGAACTCAAGGCCCGCGAGATACCCAAACGGAGCGCTCCGGCTTGTCCGGACACGCCCCCTCCGTTGATGCGAGCGATGACGTCAAAACGTCCGTCCGCACCGAGGGTGACGAAGGGTTCCTTGACCTCCTGCTGGTGAACCTTGTTCGGGAAGTATTCATCGAGCGAGCGACCATTGATGGTCCACTGCCCCGTTCCCGGTACCAGGCGGACGCGGGCGATGGCTTCCTTGCGACGACCCGTGGCAGACCCGGGCGCGGTCGTCACCTCGCGAGCAACAACGGCAGACGCCGGCGACTCGCTGGTGTACTCGGACGGAGCTTCGTCCACTTCTTCTTCTGTGATGTCGACAGTTGCCTCAGACACGGCTTCCTCTTCTTTCTATCCGCGCGGCTACTGCGCGACCTGGGAGATCTCGTACGGCTGTGGGTTTTGCGCGGCGTGCGGATGATCCGCGCCGGTGTAGACCTTCAGCTTCTTTATCTGCTGACGTCCCAACTTGTTGTGCGGGAGCATGCCCTTCACGGCCTTCTCGATGGCCCGCTGTGGGTCAGATTCGAGGAGCTCCTCGTACGACGTTGCTTTCAAGCCACCCGGATATCCCGAGTGCCGGTAGGCGATCTTCTTCTCACGCTTCGATCCGGTGAGCGCCACTTTGTCGGCATTAACCACGACTACGAAGTCGCCGGTATCGACGTGGGGTGCGAACGTCGCCTTGTGCTTCCCCCGAAGGAGCTGTGCGACGTGGGTGGCGAGGCGACCCAGGACTACGTCGGTCGCATCGATAACGTGCCAGCTGCGAGTGATGTCGCTGGCTTTCGGACTATAGGTGCGCACGGCGCCGCCTCATTTTCTCTCGTCGGGACTGGATTCTGTGCCTCGAGCTTCGAGGCCGTACTGGATGCTTTCCGGGCATCCAGGCTGCTAATCCGCTGGATTTGGCAGCAACGCCGTAGCCTACCCGACGCCTGAAGTGGCAGTCCCCACACCCCGGACGGGCGAACTTCTTCCGAACCCGGGAGGCCAGCGCCTAGGAAAGCGTGATCCAGACCTTCCTCAGCGGCTCCGTCACCGTCCACGTGGTCTGGGCACCCATCGGCAGCAACCCCACGACACCTGGCGCCAACTCAATGTGCCCTCCGCTGTCACAGGTAACCGTCCCTCGCCCCGACAGAACAACGAATACCTCCTCGACCTCCACATCAGTGGAGACACCCACCGAGTGCTCCCAGACCCCGACTTCCATGTCACCTTCGGTGGCAAGCGCCTCTACCGCTGTGGTGACGTCGCCACTGCGGTTCTTGTCTGGACTGGCCAAGGTGTGACGGAGAACTGGCTCCCATGCGTCGAAGGATCGGATCATGATCCGAGATTAGACGCGTCGTCCGACTTCTCGCCTTATTGATGACCGGAGCGAACACTGCGCGTTCGCCACTGACGTTCCTCCCACTGTTCAGCCGTGATACGCGTCTGTCCCACTCCAACTCGAGAACTTCACGCACAGAGGTTCCGTGCTCCTTCACCTTGCAGTAACTAGAGAAGTCGTGTTCCCCGACGAGAGCACGTGATGCTTCATTCATGGCGTCGATGTCCAGTTCATCCGACAACGCCAGTTGGTATCGACGCATGAGAGGGTCAGGACCCCGTGGATCGTCGGAAACCGTGTACGAATAACGGCGCCATTGCGCGGAAAATCGTGCATCGAACTCTGGCGGCACAACATCAATCTGCCTTACCCGTACGTCATGGGGCAGGGCTCCATTGAGGTGATCCAGCGTGAGGCGGTCAACCCTCTCAGCATCGAAGTGAACCACTTGTCCGCGTGCGTGGACGCCAGCATCCGTTCGACCCGCGCACGTGAGATCCACGTGCTCTGCGACTAGGTGATCGACAACCGACCCGAGTTCATCCTCGACGGTTCGAAGTCCCCTCTGCTTGGCCCAACCGTGAAACTCAGACCCGTCATAGGAGAGTTGTAAACGGAAACGAGTGGTCGTTCCGCGGGGGGAATCGACCACTCGTACTCCTGGAACTATCCGTTCGCGTTACTTGTCGTCAGCGGTCTCGTCCGCGCTAGCCTCCGCGCTCTCCTGCGCGTCGCCCTCCGAATCATCCTGTGAATCGGCGTCTGCTTCGTTCGACTCCGCGACCTCATCAGCGGCGTCCACCGTCACGTCTTCCGCTGCATCTTCCACTGCGTCTTCTGCGACGTCAGGGGCCGCAGCCTGCTCCTCGTCCCGCTCTTTCGCCGCACGCTTGGTGGCTCCAGTCGCCTCGGCGACCACCTGCTCCAGCATCGGCTCGACAAGTTCGATGACCGCCATGGGAGCGTTGTCACCCTTGCGTGGACCAATCTTCGTGATGCGCGTGTAGCCACCGGGGCGACCGGCGTACTGCGGGCCGATCTCGGTGAACAACTCGTGTACCACCGACTTGTCCCGGATCACGGTCATGACCTTTCGGCGGGCCGCCAGATCCCCGCGCTTGGCGAACGTGATCAGACGCTCGGCCAGCGGACGAAGGCGCTTGGCCTTGGCCTCGGTCGTGGTGATTTTGCCGTGCTCGAACAGGGCTGTGGCGAGGTTCGCCAGCATGAGCCGCTCGTGCGCCGGACCACCGCCGAGGCGAGGACCCTTGGTTGGCGTGGGCATGGTGTGTCTCCTTGTAGCTGTTCGGGTAGAGGGTGGCGCAGGCCGACCGCGCTAGAGCTGCTCGTCCTCGGCGTAGGCCGAATCGTCCACCTCGGGGGTCTCGAATACTTCGTAGTCTTCATCGGAGTCCTCGTCGGTGAAGTACACCGCTGCTCCCGGATCGAACCCTGGCGGGCTGTCCTTGAGCGCCAAACCGAGCCCTGCCAGCTTGACCTTCACCTCGTCGATGGACTTCTGACCGAAGTTACGGATATCCATCAGGTCGGCTTCGCTGCGCGTGATCAGCTCACCCACGGTGTGGATGCCTTCGCGCTTGAGACAGTTGTATGACCGAACAGTCATGTCCAGCTGCTCGATCGGAGTACCCAGTTGCTCGGCGACGAAAGCGTCCGTCGGCGAGGGGCCGATGTCGATCCCCTCCGCGTCAACGTTGAGTTCTCGTGCGAGGCCAAACAGTTCCACCAACGTGTGTCCCGCAGACGCAATAGCGTCCCGAGGCCGGATGCTTGCCTTGGTTTCGACGTCGAGGACGAGCTTGTCGAAGTCCGTGCGCTGCTCCACACGGGTGGCCTCCACCTTGTAGCTCACCTTCATGACCGGCGAGTAGATGGAGTCGACCGGAATGCGGCCGATCTCTTGGCCCGGCTGCTTGTTCATGGACGCCGGGACGTACCCGCGGCCACGCTCGACGACGAGCTCGATCTCCATCTTGCCCTTGCCGTTGAGCGATGCGATGTGCAGATCAGGGTTGTGAACCTCAACTCCCGCCGGCGGCTGGATGTCTGCTGCGGTGACGACACCGGGTCCTTGCTTCCGGAGATACATGACCACCGGCTCGTCGTGTTCGGACGAGACGACAAGCTGCTTGAGATTCAAGATCATCTCGGTGACGTCTTCGGTAACGCCTTCGATGGTGCTGAATTCGTGAAGAACGCCATCCACGCGGATGCTGGTGACCGCTGCACCCGGAATGGATGACAGCAAGGTACGTCGCATCGAGTTTCCGAGGGTGTAGCCGAAACCCGGCTCGAGCGGCTCGAGGACGAAGCGCGAACGGTTATCGCTGATCGGCTCCTCGGTGAGGATGGGGCGTTGACTGATGAGCACTGTGACTGTTCCTTCCCGCGACGACCGCTATATGACGTCGCGTGTTTGACGATCCCCGGTCCGCGGCCAGACCGGGATGGTGCCTACTTGGAGTACAGCTCGACGATGAGCTGTTCTTGGACAGGGGTGTCGATGACCGCACGCTCGGGCAGCGAGTGAACGATGATCCGCATCTTGGAAGGAACTACCTCCAGCCAAGCCGGAACAGTGCGCTCACCCACCTCGGCGTGGGCGACGACAAAAGGAGTCATCTCTCGGGAAGAGGGCTTCACCTCGATGATGTCGTTCGGAGAGACGCGGAAGGACGGGATGTCGACCTTCTTGCCGTTCACCGTGAAGTGTCCGTGGTTCACCAACTGGCGCGCCATGTCTCGCGACTTCGCGAAGCCAGCACGAAAAACAACATTGTCGAGCCGTGATTCCAGGATCCGCAGAAGATTGTCACCGGTCTTACCCGACTGACGGTTGGCCTCTACGTAGTAGTTGCCGAATTGCTTCTCGAGGACCCCATACATACGTACCGCCTTTTGCTTCTCCCGAAGCTGCAGCAGGTACTCGCTCTCCTTGGAGCGTCCTCGCCCATGCTGTCCCGGAGGGTACGGACGCTTCTCGAAAGGACACTTCGGCGAATCGCACTTGCTCCCCTTGAGGAACAACTTCATCTTCTCTCGGCGGCAGCGCTTGCAGTCTGCGTCGGTGTATCGCGCCATAGCTTTCTTTTCTCCTTATTCCTGCACGCGATCAGACGCGGCGACGCTTCGGGGGACGAGTTCCGTTGTGGGGTACCGGCGTGACGTCGGAGATGGATCCCACTTCCAGACCGGTCGCTTGCAGTGACCGGATCGCGGTCTCCCGACCGGAGCCGGGACCCTTGACGAACACATCGACCTTGCGCATTCCGTGCTCCATCGCACGACGGGCGGCAGACTCAGCCGCCAATTGTGCAGCGAACGGCGTGGACTTGCGGCTTCCCTTGAAGCCCACCTGCCCGGCCGATGCCCAGGCGATTACTGCACCCGTGGGATCAGTGATCGAGATGATGGTGTTGTTGAACGTGCTCTTGATGTGAGCGTGGCCGTGGGCCACATTCTTCTTTTCCTTACGGCGCACCTTCTTGGCGCCGGCAGTCTTGGGGGGCATGTCTATCTGCTTCCTTTAGCTTTCCGTGGACGGATGATCGGGTGACGGGTGTCCCAGCCGGCTAGGCCTTCTTCTTGCCCGCGACGGTCTTGCGCGGCCCCTTGCGGGACCGGGCATTGGTGTGGGTGCGCTGACCGCGGACCGGGAGGCCCTTACGGTGACGGATGCCCTGGTAGCAACCGATCTCGACCTTGCGTCGGATGTCCGCTGCCACCTCGCGTCGAAGGTCACCTTCGACTTTCAGGTTTGCCTCAATCCAGTCGCGCAGTGCGAGGGTTTGGTCATCCGTGAGGTCTTTGGCCTTCATCTCCGGATCGATACCGGTGGCCTGCAGGGCCTTGGCTGCCTGTGAGCGGCCAACGCCGTAAATGTAGGTGAGCGCGATCGCCAAGCGCTTCTCGCGCGGGAGATCGACACCGATCAAACGTGCCATGGGGCGGTCCTATCGTTTCTCGTTCACGGGGTTTGCTGAGGGAGTCCATTCCGGTCCGCCAAGACCGGTCTTCGGCCCCGTGGCCGAAGGTGTCGTCCTCGTCTCGATGGTTACCACCGAGGGAGGGGTCGGGATTTCCCTTTGTGATAGGTGCGCGAGTTGTCTCTCCCGCTGCACCCGCTACTAGCCCTGACGCTGCTTGTGGCGCGGATTCGAACAAATCACCATGACGCGTCCGTGGCGACGAATCAGCCTGCAGTTATCGCAGATCTTCTTGACGCTCGGTTGCACCTTCATGTGCTCTGTCCGTTCCCTCGCGACGCGCGTTGCGTCGATTACTTGTAGCGGTAAACGATGCGGCCGCGGGTGAGGTCATACGGTGACAACTCCACGACGACACGATCGTCCGGAAGGATCCGGATGTAGTGCATCCGCATCTTTCCACTGATATGAGCGAGCACTTCGTGCCCGTTGTCGAGCTCCACGCGGAACATCGCATTGGGAAGGGACTCCGTGATCGTGCCCTCGAGCTCGATCGCGCCGTCCTTCTTGCCCATCTGGTGCCCTTCGCTTCTGCGAACCGGGAATTCCGGCCCACTGACCCGGTCCTCCCGCACACCACGACGCCACCGCCGTAGCGGAGGAGGTTCGAAGATGGACGGGGAAGCCCGATCTCAGCCCGCAAAGTCTACGCCCCACGGCCCAGAGGGGCACACGGGGGGCGGATCCGGACAGACAGCGACCTGAATAGGGCCCTCAAATGCGCTCGTGCACCTCAATCCCCTCCTGCCGGAGGCGATCTCGGGCCTGGACATAGAGGGATTCCAGCATCTGGGGGTCGGCCACCCGCGACGCCCACGCCCCCACGTTCACCCGATCAGCGGGCATTTCCTCCGAAAAATAACGCCTCATGCGCGGCCGGTCCGACAGGCCGAGAAAATCGAGCAGTTCGGCGTAGGTCGCCTCTCGCTCCCGTACAACGAGGTCCTCCAGCGACACCGTGAGCACCTGCTGGCCAGGCACCTTTCCCAGGGAGTGGTGCGCGCGGCGCATGCGACCCTCCCACCAGGCAATCGCCGTCTGAGGTGTGGATGGCCCCCACGGCTCCGCCAGCACCGATGCGGCGGTGTCTCGTCCATCGCGGACCATGTGCACGAAGAGGGCATCGGGCGCTACCTGGAAGATCCGGTCGGCGCACACGGCGTTCGGAGGAGATGTGTCCACCCAGAATCGTTCACTCGTCACACCCTGGGCCTTCATCAGGTCGTCCAAGAATTCTCGACCAGCGCGTGCCGAGTCTGCCTTCACACTCAAGTGGAGCTTGCGGATCATCTCCTCGCGCTGCTGCTCCGACATCGCCCGATGCAGGCCACTCGATCTTCCCAGCCGATTGGTGCGTTCCCACCACTGCTTTCGCATGCGGGAGTCGAATTGCCGCGTCATTCCTCCGGGAACCAACGCAAGAACCTTCACCGTCCACGGGGCATCAGGAGTCGGCCCGAGACACACATCCAGAAGTCCAGCGGAGTCCGTCACACAACGAATTTCCAGAGGCTTGCTCGCACGCACTTCCGGGTGGCAGCGGAGAAGCTTCGCAAGGACCGTTGTGCCACTTCTCCCCGTGCCACCACTGAAAATTGGGCGAGCCACGGACACCACCGACACGTTACAGACGGGTGCCTTCCAGTGATGTCAGCACCCACGGCCCCTCATCGGTGATAGCAACCGAATGCTCCCAATGGGCCGCGGCCGCGCCGTCGGAGGTCACGACGGTCCACTGATCATCGAGAACCTGAACATTGGCAGTCCCCATCGTCACCATCGGCTCGATGGCGAGAGCCATTCCTGCCTCGAGACGGGGGCCACGGCCCGGACGCCCGTAATTCGGTACTGGCGGGTGCATGTGCATCTGAGATCCGATGCCGTGCCCGACGTACTCCTCCACGATTCCGTACCCGCCGGCCCCTCGAATGCACTCCTCGACGCCATGCCCAATGTCGGACAGGTGGCGACCCACCCGTGCCTGCGCCAGCCCGGCCCACAGCGACGACTGAGTCACTTCGGACAAAGCAGAGATGTCTTCGGCGGCATCCGGCATCACAATCGATATCGCGGCATCGCCGTGCCAGCCTTCGATGATCGCACCGCAGTCGATCGAGACGATGTCAGCGGACTTGATCACCCTCTCCCCTGGAATTCCATGGACAACTTCGTCATTAACCGACGCACAAATCACGGCCGGAAATCCGTGGTACCCGAGGAAAGATGATGTTGCTCCATGGTCGGCGATGCTCTCTCGGGCAAGGGCATCTAAATCCGCCGTCGTCATACCCACGGCGATTTCCGACCGGATCTTCTCCAGTGTCTTGGCGACAACGAGCCCGGCCTGTCGCATGAGCGCGAGTTCGTCGACCGACTTGATCTCGATCGGTTTGCTCTTACCGAACATCAGCCGCCGGAGACAACAGTCAGCAGTCGCTCACTGACCTGGTCGACCGTGCCCATGCCGTCGACTTTCGCCAGCAGTCCTCGATCCGAGTAAGTCTCGATCAGAGGTGCCGTCTGGTCGGCATACACCTCGAGGCGGCGGCGAAGCACATCCTCGGTGTCATCGGTTCGCCCTTGCTCCTGAGCGGTGATCGAATCGGGGACGTACTCCCCGGCATCCATGAATGCCTTTGCCTGCTCCCCTAGTTCGGTTCCCTGCGCGACATTCGCTCGAAAGATGTCCCCGGTGGAGATATGCGGTACTCCGAGTCGACCGGCAAGAACTCCCGCTTGGGTTCCCTTGCCGGCACCCGGGGGTCCCATGAAAACAAGACGCATGTGCGTACCTAGCCCAGGAAGCCTTCGTAGTTCCGCTGCTGCAACTGGGATTCGATCTGCTTGACGGTGTCGAGTCCGACACCGACCATGATCAACAGGCTGGTTCCGCCGAAGATGAAGTCGCCGGCCACACCGAGGCCTCCGAACGCGAAGACGGGCAGCACCGCGATCAATCCGAGGTACAGCGAGCCCGGTGCTGTCAGTCGCGTCAGGACATAGTCCAGATAGTCGGCGGTCGGCTTGCCGGCGCGAATACCCGGAATGAAGCCGCCGTACTTCTTCATGTTGTCGGCGACATCGGTTGGGTTGAAGGTGATCGAGACGTAGAAGTAGCAGAAGAAGATCACCAGCAGGAAGTAGGTAAGCAAGTACCACGTTCCTGATCCTGTGCCGAAATTCTGTTGGACCCACTGGGCCCACGCCGCCTGGCTCCCCGTCAACTGCACGAACAGGGTCGGCAGGAACAACAGAGACGACGCGAAGATGACCGGGATGACGCCGGCCATGTTCACTTTCAGCGGGATGTATGTCGATGTCCCGCCGTACATGCGACGGCCAACCATGCGCTTGGCGTACTGCACGGGGACGCGCCGCTGGGCTTGCTCGACGAAAACGACGAAGGCAATAACCGCGAGACCAACGAGCACCGTGACCGTGAACGTGAAGGTTCCACGGCTGCCGAGGATTCCCGCGAATTGGGCCGGAATGGTGGCGATGATCGCGGTGAAGATCAGGACGCTCATGCCGTTCCCGACGCCGCGCTCGGTGATGAGTTCTCCGAACCACATGACGACCGCGGTTCCCGCCGTCATGACGATGACCATGACGAGAATCACCCAGATGCCTTGGTTGGGGATGATGGTCTCGTTGCAGCCGCTGAACAGCGCCCCGGGCGTGCGCGCCAACGACAAGATCGCCGTTGACTGGAGCACCGCAAGACCAATGGTCACGTAGCGCGTGTATTGGGTGATCTTGGCTTGACCGGCCTGCCCGTCCTTCTTCAAGGTTTCGAGCCGAGGAATCACCACGGTCAGCAGCTGCAAGATGATGCTGGCCGTGATGTACGGCATGATTCCGAGCGCGAAGACACTCAGCTGCAAGAGTGCGCCGCCGCTGAAGAGGTTGATCAGCGCGTACACCGAGTTGTCCTGAACCACGTCAATACACCGCTGGATCGCGGCGTAGTCAACTCCGGGGGTAGGCAGGACGGCACCGAGCCGGTACAGCCCCAAGAGCCCCAGGGTGAACAGGATCTTCTTGCGAAGGTCGGGGGTCCGCAGGGCAGCGCCAAACGCACTGATGTGCATCAGGTCCTCCCCTCCTCTCGGACGCCTTCAGCGGTGTCGAGTGCCTGTGCACCGGCCACCTGGCCTTGCCTGTGGGGCCACTCGAGTCCGTGACTTCTGCCCCACGCTACCTACAGCTCGATCGTCGAGCCCCCGGCAGCGTCGATTTTGTCACGAGCGCTCGAGGAGAACTTGTTCGCAGTGACCGTCACTGCTACGGAGATCTCCCCTTGCCCAAGAACCTTCACGGGCTGACCAGAACGCACCGCACCCTTGGCCACGAGATCGCTCACCGTCACATCTCCGCCCTCGGGGAAGAGCTTGTTGATGGTTGCGACATTGACGACCTGGAAGTCGACCTTGTTGGGATTCTTGAATCCCTTCAACTTCGGGATGCGCATATGCAACGGCATCTGACCGCCCTCGAAAGAAGCAGGAACGGTACCCCGGGCCTTGGTGCCCTTGGTTCCGCGACCGGCCGTCTTTCCCTTCGACCCTTCGCCGCGCCCCTTGCGGGTCTTGGGCGTGTGAGCCCCTGGTGCAGGTCGCAGGTGATGAACCTTCAGTGCCATGTCAGTCAACCTCCTCGACGTCGACCAGGTGGGACACGGTGTTCACCATGCCACGAATCTCTGGTCGATCTTCTTTCACGACGACGTCGCCGATTCGCTTGAGACCCAGGGACCGCAGAGTGTTGCGCTGACTGCTGGTTCCACCGATCTCGGATTTGCGCTGCGTCACCTTCAACTGTGTCATCAGGAGCCCGCCCCTGCCTTGGCGCGGAGCATGGCGGCCGGCGCAACGTCTTCAAGCGGAAGGCCTCGACGTGCGGCGACAGCCTCGGGGGGCTCCAACATCTGAAGAGCGGCCACTGTTGCGTGCACGATGTTGATCGCGTTGTCGGATCCCAGTGACTTGCTCAGCACGTCATGAACTCCGGCACACTCCAAGACCGCACGAACCGGTCCTCCGGCGATAACACCCGTACCGGGAGCTGCCGGGCGGAGCATGACCACACCCGCTGAGGCTTCGCCGGTGATCGGGTGTGGAATCGTGCCTTGAATCCGAGGGACGCGGAAGAAGTTCTTTTTCGCCTCTTCCACACCCTTCGCAATGGCGGCCGGGACTTCCTTGGCTTTGCCGTAGCCCACTCCCACCATGCCGTCACCGTCGCCAACGACAACAAGCGCGGTGAAGCTGAAGCGACGACCACCCTTGACGACCTTCGCGACACGATTGATCGAAACGACGCGCTCGAGGTGATTCGACTTTTCCTCGCGCGGCGTCCGCTCCTTGCGGTCACGGCGTTCGCCGCCTCCGCGTCGGTCGGTTCCTGACATGTTTTCCTCTTTCGCTCTCGGTCGTCTCAGAAGTCCAGGCCGGTTTCGCGCGCACCCTCGGCGAGGGCTGCGACACGTCCATGGAACCGGTTTCCTCCGCGGCGGAGGCGAGTGTGTGGCCAGCAACGTCGTCGACGACCTGAGCCGTCATGTGTCGCGCGGATCGAGTCACGACCAGCCGTGGCCGCTCCGCGGTTCCGGCAACCTTCTTGCGGACTCGAATGTGGCGACGCTTGCGCCCAACGGCAACTTTGTTGCCGGAGCCCAACTTCACACCGTATGTGCTCGTGCTCATCGCTACTTGCCCGCCTTTCCGGCCTTGCGACGGATGACTTCGTTCTCGTACCGAACACCCTTACCCTTGTAGGGCTCCGGCTTGCGCAACTTGCGAATGTTCGCTGCCGTCTCACCGACCAGTTGCTTGTCGATTCCGGTCACCGAGAAGCGGGTCGGGCTCTCCACGGCGAACGAGATGCCGTCGGGGGCCTTCACCGTGATGGAGTGGCTGAAACCCAGAGCGAACTCCAGATCCTGACCTTTGGCCGTCACCCGGTACCCGGTACCGACGATCTCGAGGGTCTTGGAGTAGCCCTCTGTCACCCCGGTGACCATGTTGCTCACGAGCGAGCGCGTCAGGCCGTGGAGCGCCCTCGAAGAACTCTCATCGTTCGGCCGCTGGACAACCAGGCTGCCGTCTTCCTCGGCAACGGTGATGGGATCAGCAACATCGAGACTCAAGGATCCCTTAGGCCCGGTAACCGTCACCGATCGACCGTCAATGGATGCCGTGACACCCGAAGGAACGGGGATGGGCATTTTGCCAATACGTGACATGACGCTCCTCCCTACCAAACGTAGGCGAGGACTTCCCCACCTACGCCCTTCTTCGAAGCCTGCCGGTCCGTCAGCAATCCGTTCGACGTCGACAAAATGGCGATGCCGAGCCCACCGAGAACCCGGGGCAACGACGTGCTCTTGGCGTACACGCGCAATCCGGGCTTCGAGACACGGCGCAAGCCCGCGATCGACCTCTCGCGTGAGGGGCCGTACTTGAGCTGCAAGGTGAGTGTCTTACCGACTTCAGCGTCCGCCACGTCGTAGCCGGCGATGTAACCCTCCGACTTCAGAATCTCAGCGATATTCGCCTTGATCTTGGAGTGCGGCATCGCCACGTCCTCGTGGTACGCCGAATTGGCGTTGCGCAGACGTGCAAGCATGTCCGCGATCGGGTCTGTCATTGTCATGGCCTACCGGCCTTCCTCGCCGTGGTTTCCCCTGCTCTCGCTGAGGACCTGCGGCGTCGTTACCAACTGCTCTTCGTGACTCCGGGTAGCTCGCCCGCGTGGGCCATCTCGCGAAGGCACACGCGGCACAAGCCGAACTTGCGGTACACCGAGTGCGGGCGACCACACTTGGTGCAGCGGGTGTACGCCCGCACCTTGAACTTGGGGGTCTTGCGCTGCTTTTCGATCAACGCCTTCTTCGCCATGGCCTACGCCTCCTTGAACGGGAAGCCCAGCAGCCGAAGCAGCGCGCGCCCCTCGTCGTCATTGGTTGCGGTGGTCACGACGGTGATGTCCATGCCCCGCGTGCGGTCGATCTTGTCCTGGTCGATTTCGTGGAAAACCGATTGCTCGCTCAAACCGAATGTGTAGTTGCCATTCCCGTCAAACTGCTTGGGTGACAGTCCACGGAAGTCACGAATTCGCGGGAGAGCGATCGACAGGAGACGGTCGAGGAATTCCCACATGCGATCCCCACGCAACGTAACGTGAGCACCGATCGGCTGACCCTCACGCAATTTGAACTGAGCGATCGATTTGCGTGCCTTCGTGATCTGCGGCTTCTGACCGGTGATCTCCGTGAGGTCTCGGATGGCACCCTCGATCAACTTTGAGTCCCGTGCGGCTTCACCGACGCCCATGTTCACGACGACCTTGGTGACCGTGGGGACCTGCATGATGTTCGAGTAACCGAATTCGCTTTGCAGACCCGGAACGATCTCTTCGCGGTAGCGCGCCTTCAGTCGCGCCTTGGTTTCGGTGGCCATCACAGATCCTTCCCTGTGCGCTTGGAGATCCGCACGCTGCGCTCCGACTCGTAGGTGGAGCCGTCTGGGCGACGCTTCTCAACCTTTTCCTTGCGGTACCCGATGCGGGTAGGTCGGCCGTCTTCCGGATCGACAACCATGACGTTGGAGACATGAACTGGTGCCTCAGTCGTCACGATGCCGCCGGTCTTCGCGCCGCGGGCGTTTTGGCCCACGCGCGTGTGCTTCTTGATCCGGTTGACACCTTCGACGATCACCCGGTCAGAATCCGGATACACCTCGATGACCTTGCCGGTGAGTCCGCGATCCTTGCCCGAAATTACCTGGACAGTGTCGCCTTTACGAACGTGGAGTTTGCTCATGGCTACAGCACCTCCGGGGCGAGAGAGATGATCTTCATGAACTTCTTGTCGCGCAGCTCCCGGCCGACCGGCCCGAAGATGCGCGTTCCGCGAGGCTCGTTCTCACCCTTGAGAATCACCGCAGCGTTCTCGTCGAAGCGAATGTACGACCCGTCCGGGCGGCGGCGCTCTTTCCTGGTGCGGACGATGACGGCCTTGACGACCTCGCCCTTCTTGATTCCGCCGCCGGGGATGGCGTCCTTGACGGTGGCGACGATGACGTCTCCGACCCCTGCGTAACGTCGTCCTGAGCCACCGAGTACCCGGATGCACAAGATCTCCTTGGCACCGGTGTTATCGGCGACTCGCAATCGCGACTCTTGCTGGATCACTGCTTCTCTCCTGATCGTCTGCCGGTTCTCTGTTCGAGCCTGGCGGAACCCCTCCGACTGCTGTCTGCGGCCGGCTTGTCTACTTGGCCTTCTCCAAAACCTCGACCACGCGCCACCGCTTCGTGG
The DNA here is from genome assembly GCA_010029945.1 of Actinomycetota bacterium. Taxonomy (GTDB): domain Bacteria; phylum Actinomycetota; class Actinomycetes; order S36-B12; family S36-B12; genus S36-B12. The sequence goes on from RGQW01000008.1 coordinate 16,577, forward strand.
CCGACATCGGTCGCGTCTCCATGAGCAGGACGCGGTCCCCTACACCCGCGGAGTTCTGCTCGTCGTGCGCCTTCAACTTGCTGGTGCGACGAACGACCTTGCCGTACAGCGGGTGCTTGAAGCGGTCCTCGACGGCGACGACAACGGTCTTGTTCATTTTGTCGCTCACGACGAGGCCTTCGCGAACCTTGCGGTATCCCCGGGCTTGCGTTTGCGTGGCGCTCATGCGGCACCCTCCTCGCCGTCACCGGCATCGTCTGTTATCTCGAGCATGGGAGTGATTCCGAGTTCCCGCTCCCGCATGATCGTGTAGATGCGAGCGATGTCCTTGCGGACGGCGCGAAGACGGCCATGACTCTCCAACTGACCAGTAGCACCCTGGAATCGAAGGTTGAAGAGTTCTTCCTTCGACTCGCGAAGCTTGGTCACGAGCTCTTCTTGCGTCAGGTTGCGCAGCTCACCTGCTGCTGTACCCACTGCCATTAGTCCTCACCTGCTTCATCGCGTCGGATGATCCGACACTTCATCGGAAGTTTGTGCACCGCCCGCATGAGCGCCTCGTGCGCCAATGCTTCGTCCGGATAGGACAACTCGAACATGACGCGTCCTGGCTTGACGTTGGCTACCCACCACTCAGGGGATCCCTTTCCGGATCCCATGCGAGTCTCCGCTGGCTTCTTGGTCAACGGACGGTCCGGGTAGATGTTGATCCACACCTGACCACCACGCTTGACGTGACGGGTGATCGCAATACGGGCCGCCTCGATCTGCCGGTTCGTTACGTAGGCCGGTTCGAGAGCTTGAATGCCGTAGGTACCGAAGGTGACGCGCGTGCCACCCTTAGCGGCACCCGACCGCTTGGGGTGGTGCTGCTTACGGTGCTTAACCCTTCGAGGTATCAACATGATCAGCCCTCCTGTCCTGCGGGCGCTGCTTCCGCCGGTGCCGCTGACTCATCGGTAGCCGTGGCCTCTGCCGGTGCTTCTGCGTTGGCGGGTGCTTCCTCGTCCCGACGACCTCGTCGCGGCCGCTCCGGTCGTGAGCGCTGGCCACTCAAACGAGCTGCCGCGGCGGCGGCTTCCCTCTCTGCCCGTGAGCCAAGCGCTTCACCCTTGTAGATCCAGACCTTGACGCCAATGCGACCGAACGTCGTCCGGGCCTCGTAGAAGCCGTAGTCGATATCGGCGCGCAGCGTGTGCAACGGAACGCGTCCCTCGCGATAGAACTCGGTACGCGACATTTCCGCACCGCCCAAACGGCCGGAGACCTGAACACGGATGCCCTTGGCTCCCGCCTTCATCGCACTTTGCATCCCCTTGCGCATCGCGCGCCGGAAGGACACTCGGCTCGACAGCTGCTCAGCAATGCCCTGGGCAACCAACTGGGCCTCGATCTCGGGGTTCTTCACCTCGAGAATGTTCAACTGCACCTGCTTGCCCGTCAGCTTCTCGAGATCGCCGCGGATCCTGTCCGCTTCGGCGCCGCGACGACCGATGACGATGCCCGGGCGCGCGGTATGGATATCCACCCGGACTCGCTCCCGGGTCCGCTCGATCTCGACCTTGGCGATTCCAGCTCGCTCCATGCCCTGACTCAGCAGCTTGCGAATCTTCACGTCCTCTTCGACGTAGTCGCGGTAGCGCTGACCCTTCTTGACATCGTCGGCGAACCAACGAGAGGTAAAGTCTGTGGTCACGCCCAGCCGGAAGCCGTGCGGGTTGACTTTCTGTCCCACGATCAGCCCTCTTCCTTCTTGGCGGTCGTCTTCTTCGTAGTCGACTTCTTGGCGGTCGACTTCTTCGTAGTGCTCTTCTCAGTGGACTTCTTCGCGGTCGACTTCTTCGCAGCGCTCTTCTCGGTCGTCTTCTTCGTAGTCGACTTCTTCGCGGTGCTCGTGTCCGAGGTCTTCTTCTCGGTCGTCTTCTTCTCGGTCGCCTTCTTCTCGGCGGATTCGTCGGCCGTCTTGGGTGCCGGAGGTGTCGCCGCCTTAGCCTTCGCCGGGCGGACATCCTGCTCAATAACGACGCCATCAGAAACAACGACGGTGATGTGGCTGGTCCGCTTGCCGACTCGGTAGGCGCGTCCTTGCGCGCGCGGGCGAATGCGCTTGAGCGTGGGGCCCTCGTCCACAAAAGCCTGGGCAATCACCAGGTCGCGGGCTTGCATGCCGTGGTTGTTCGTGGCGTTGGCAATCGCACTCGCGAGCACTTTGCCCACCGGTTCACTCGCAGCCTGTGGAGCGAACCGCAGCACGTCTTGCGCGTCTCCCGCCTGCATCCCACGGATGAGGTCGATGACGCGCCGTGCCTTCATGGGCGTGACGCGGACGTACCGCGCTTGGGCCCTGGCTTCCATTGCTTTCCCCTTGCTCGCTCGTCGTGACTAGTAGTTGGTTTGGTGTGCTGGCGACCTATTGACGCCTGGACTTGCGGTCGTCTTTCACGTGTCCCTTGAACGTCCGCGTGGGTGCAAACTCACCGAGCTTGTGTCCCACCATGTTCTCGCTGACGAACACGGGAACGTGCTTGCGCCCGTCGTGGACGGCGATCGTGTGTCCGAGCATGGCCGGCACGATCATGGAGCGGCGCGACCACGTCTTGATCACGTTCTTGGAACCGGACTCGTTCTGCGCGTCCACCTTCTTGATGAGGTGGTCGTCGACGAATGGACCCTTCTTCAGGCTGCGTGGCATCTGTTGATCCCCTAGCGCTTCTTGCCGGTCTTGCGGCGGCGGACGATGAACTTGTCGCTGGCCTTCTTGGCCTTGCGAGTGCGGCCCTCAGGGCGACCCTTGGGATTGACGGGGTGACGGCCGCCGGAGGTCTTTCCTTCTCCACCGCCGTGTGGGTGGTCGACCGGGTTCATGGCCACACCACGAACGGTCGGGCGCTTGCCCTTCCATCGCATGCGGCCGGCCTTGCCCCAGTTGATGTTCGACTGCTCGGCATTGCCGACCTCGCCCACCGTTGCACGAGAACGCAGGTCAACGTTGCGAATCTCACCCGACGGCATACGCAACTGCGCGTAGGGGCCGTCCTTCGCGACCAACTGCACGCTGGCGCCGGCCGATCGAGCGATCTTGGCTCCCCCACCCGGCTTGATCTCCACTGCGTGGATAACGGTTCCCACCGGAATGTTGCGCAGGGGCAGGTTGTTGCCGGGCTTGATGTCAGCACTGGGACCAGTCTCGACGCGGTCACCTTGCTTCAACTTCTCCGGAGCGATGATGTAGCGCTTCTCACCGTCGGCGAAGTGCAACAGAGCGATGCGAGCGGTGCGGTTGGGGTCGTATTCGATATGAGCGACCTTGGCGGGAACGCCGTCCTTGTCCGCCCTTTTGAAATCGATGAGTCGGTAGGCGCGCTTATGGCCGCCGCCCTTGTGCCTGGTCGTGATCTTTCCTGAGTTGTTTCGACCGCCGGACTTCGACAGTGGCCGCAGCAGAGACTTCTCGGGTTCTGACCGCGTGACCTCGACGAAATCGGCAACGCTCGAGCCGCGACGACCGGGGGTCGTGGGCTTGTATCTACGGATTGCCATGGTGTGTCCGTTCCTTCTATCTCGTCAATTCACGCCGGTCAGGAGACCGGTCCTCCGAAGATGTCGATGCGGTCGCCGGCGGCAACAGTGACGATCGCGCGCTTTGTCGCTGCACGACGCCCCCACCCGTACCGGGTACGCACCCGCTTACCTTCGCGGTTGTTGGTATTCACGCCGGTCACCTTCACACCGAACACCTGCTCGACCGCAAGCTTGATCTGAGTCTTGTTGGCGTCCGGGGCAACGATGAACGTGTACTTGTTCTCATCGAGCAAGCCGTAACTCTTCTCCGAGACAACGGGAGAGATGAGTACGTCTCTGGGGTCGGCGATCCTCATGCGCCCACCTCGCTTTCCGATGCGACGGCCTTGGCGCCCTTGCCGGATGCCGGTCCTGAGACGAAGACGTCGAAAGCCGCTTGGGTAAAGACGACACGGTCGTTCACGAGGACGTCGTAGGTGTTCAACTGATCGGGTGCGACCACCATGACCTCCGGCAGGTTGCGAAGACTCAGCCACGATGCCTCTTCGTCACGTGTGACGACGGCCAAGCAGCCACCGTCAACCCCGACTGCGGCGAGCGCTGCCACCGCAGCCTTCGTGGACGGGATGTCCTCCGAGGCAAAGGTCGTGACCACGTGCACGCGTCCGTCCCTGGCTCGATCGGACAGAGCGCCACGAAGGGCAGCCGTTTTCATCTTCTTGGGAGTGCGTTGGGAGTAGTCGCGAGGGGTTGGCCCGTGCACGGTGCCGCCGCCGGCGAACTGCGGTGCCCGGATCGACCCTTGACGGGCACGGCCGGTTCCCTTCTGCTTGTACGGCTTGCGTCCACCACCGCGGACCTCGGCCCGCGTCTTGGTGTCGTGGGATCCCTGTCGGGCTGCAGCAAGCTGGGCGACGACCACCTGGTGGATCAGGGGGACGTTGACCTGAACGTCGAAGACCTCCGCGGGGAGATCGACCGAGCCCGACTTCTTGCCTGCCGGGTCGAGAACATCTACCGACGTCATGCGCTGACCTCCTTCATGGCTTCCTTTGTGGCCGTCGTGACGAGAACGAGACCACCCTTGGGGCCAGGGACGGCGCCCTTCAGGAGCAGCAGGCCTTTCTCGACGTCCACCCCTGCAACCGTCAGGTTTTGCGTGGTCTGGCGATCAGAGCCCATGCGACCGGCCATCCGCATGCCCTTGAAGACACGCCCGGGAGTCGCGCAGCCGCCGATCGAACCAGGTGACCGGTGCTTGCGCTGCACGCCGTGTGACGCGCGCAACCCGTGGAAGCCATGACGCTTCATGACGCCCGCAAAGCCTTTGCCCTTGGTGGTCCCAACAACGTCGACCCGTTGGCCAACCTCGAACGTATCCGCACCGAGTTCTTGCCCGAGGGTGTATTCGGAGGCATCGGCTGTCCGCAACTCAACGAGATGGCGGCGCGGGGTCACGCCCGCTTTCGAGAAGTGACCGCTCATTGGCTTGTTCACCTTGCGCGGATCGATGGCCCCGAAACCCAACTGGACGGCGTCGTATCCGTCCGTTTCCGGGGTACGCACCTGCGTCACGACGCACGGGCCAACCTGAACGACGGTCACCGGGATGACACGGTTGTTGTCATCCCAGATCTGCGTCATACCGAGCTTGGAGCCCAGGACGCCCTTGATTGTTCTCGACATGACCTATCCCCTACAGCTTGATCTCGATGTCGACGCCAGCCGGCAGGTCGAGGCGCATAAGTGAATCGACGGTCTTCGGTGTCGGGTCGAGAATGTCGATGAGTCGCTTGTGCGTTCGCATCTCGAAGTGCTCGCGAGAGTCCTTGTACTTGTGCGGAGAGCGGATGACGCAGTAAACGTTCTTCTCGGTCGGTAGCGGAACGGGTCCGGCCACCTGCGCACCGGTACGGGTAACCGTCTCGACGATCTTCTTCGCCGAGGAGTCGATCACCTCGTGGTCATAGGCCTTGAGCCTGATGCGGATCTTCTGTGCCGCCATGGTGGCTTGCCGTCCTTCTTCTCGTTCGTGCGTCGATGTCTGGTGCCCCAACTACGCGAGTTGGGTCTTGCTGGTGTCGCATTCCGTGGTGGGCGGTGGGTCGCACCGCCCACCACGAAGCAGCGGCGGTCTCCTAGTTCAGGATCTTCGTGACGCGGCCGGCACCGACGGTGCGGCCACCTTCACGGATCGCGAATCGCAGACCCTCGTCCATGGCGACGGGCTGAATGAGCTCGACGCGCATGTCCGTGTTGTCACCAGGCATAACCATGTCCTTGCCCTCGGGCAGGTGCACGACGCCGGTGACGTCAGTCGTCCGGAAGTAGAACTGCGGACGGTAGTTGTTGAAGAACGGAGTGTGCCGGCCGCCCTCATCCTTGGAAAGGATGTAGGCCTGTGCCTCGAACTCCGTGTGCGGGGTGATCGATCCAGGCTTGCAGCAGACCTGACCGCGCTCAACGTCCTCGCGCTTGGTGCCACGCAGCAGCAGGCCGACGTTCTCGCCCGCTTGGCCCTCGTCGAGCAACTTGCGGAACATCTCGACGCCGGTGACCGTCGTCTTCTGTGCCTCGCCTGGGCGAATGCCGACGATCTCGATCTCCTCGTTCACCTTGACCATGCCACGCTCGATACGACCCGTGACAACGGTGCCGCGACCGGTGATCGTGAAGACATCCTCGATCGGCATCAGGAACGGCATGTCGATCTCGCGCTCGGGAGTGGCGATGTACTCATCGACCGCACCCATGAGCTCCATGATCGCGTCGGCCCACTTCTCGTCTCCCTGGAGAGCCGGGAAGGCAGCAACGCGGACCACCGGGACGTCGTCTCCGGGGAATTCGTAGCTGCTGAGGAGCTCGCGAACCTCCATCTCGACGAGCTCGATGAGCTCTTCGTCGTCCACCATGTCGCACTTGTTCAGTGCAACGACGATGGCCGGCACGCCGACCTGCCGGGCGAGGAGCACGTGCTCCTTCGTCTGCGGCATCGGTCCGTCGGTGGCCGCGACCACGAGGATGGCGCCGTCCATCTGCGCGGCGCCGGTGATCATGTTCTTGATGTAGTCGGCGTGACCGGGGCAGTCCACGTGTGCGTAGTGGCGAGCCTCGGTCTCGTACTCGACGTGCGCGATCGAAATGGTGATACCGCGCTGCCGCTCCTCCGGAGCCTTGTCGATCTCATCGAAAGGCGTGAAGGGGTTGACCTCGGGGTAGCGGTCATGCAGCACCTTCGTGATGGCTGCAGTCAGCGTCGTCTTGCCATGGTCGATATGACCGATGGTGCCGATGTTGATGTGCGGCTTGGTGCGCTCGAACTTGGCCTTGGCCACGTGCGTTCTCCCTTGTCTTGTGCCGTCCGGCGTTGCGCGGATCGGTTATTGCGGTTGGTTCTCTTCTGTTGTTGTGATCCGCGACTATTCGCCGCGAGCTTTCGCGATGATCTCCGTTGCCACGGCCTGGGGGACCTGGGCGTAGGAGTCGAACTGCATGCTGTAACTCGCTCGGCCCTGCGTGCGACTGCGAAGGTCGCCCACGTAGCCGAACATCTCCGACAGCGGAACGAGTGCCTTGACGACGCGAGCGCCAGAACGCTCCTCCATCGCCTGCACTTGACCACGTCGGGAGTTCAGGTCACCGATGACGTCGCCCATGAAGTCCTCTGGCGTGGTGACTTCGACGGCCATCATCGGTTCGAGAAGCGCCGGCTTGGCGCGGTTGGCTGCGTCCTTAAACGCCATTGATCCGGCGATCTTGAACGCAAGCTCGGAGGAGTCGACGTCGTGGTACGCGCCGTCGAGGAGTGTGACCTTGACATCGACCATGGGATATCCAGCGAGAACGCCGTTCTCCATCGCCTCTTGGCAGCCAGCGTCCACCGAGGGGATGTATTCCCGCGGAATACGCCCACCGGTCACCTTGTTCTCGAACAGGTAACCGCCGCCTTCTTCGGTATTGGGCTCGACGGCGATGATGACCCGGCCAAACTGTCCGGAACCACCGGTCTGCTTCTTGTGCGTGTACTCGACCTTTTCGACCGGCTTGGTCAGGGTTTCACGGTAGGCGACCTGTGGCTTGCCGACGTTCGCCTCGACTTTGAACTCGCGCTTCATACGGTCGACGAGCACCTCGAGGTGGAGTTCGCCCATGCCCTCGATGATGGTCTGGCCGGTCTCCTCGTTCGTGCTCACACGGAACGTCGGATCCTCTTCCGCGAGGCGCTGGATGGCCGTGCCGAGCTTCTCCTGGTCGGATTTGGTCTTCGGCTCGATCGCCACGGAGATGACCGGCTCCGGGAAGGTCATCGACTCCAG
>RGQW01000071.1 GCA_010029945.1 Actinomycetota bacterium
GGCCTCGATGTGGCCGCGGACGGACTCGTTGACGTGTTCGTCGTACCGATCGGCCCAGCGGCCCGGCGCGTGGCCGTGGGAGTGGCGACGCAATTGCGTGGTGCCGGGATTCGGGTGGACATGGCCTACGGTGATCGCGGACTCAAGGGTTCGATGAAGGCCGCCGATCGATCGGGGGCGCCGCTGGTTGTCGTCATCGGAGATGATGAGGTGCAATCGTCGAGCGCTCAAATCAAGAACATGGCCGACGGGGCCCAAGAGACCGTCACCTTGGAGTCCTTGGTAGCCGACGTGGGAGCACGTTTGTCACAGAAGGGAACGTTGTGATCAGAACCGTCGACGCCGGCGATATCCGCGAGAGCGACGCTGGTCGCATCGTCACCCTTGCCGGATGGATTGCGTCCCGACGTGACCATGGCGGGGTTGCGTTCTTGGACCTGCGTGACGCATCTGGTCGGGCCCAGGTCGTGGTGCGTGAGTCCGCAGTCGCGCACCCGCTTCGCGACGAGTTCTGCATCCAGGTGACCGGCGAGGTGGCTATCCGGCCCGAGGGAAACGAGAATCCGGAACTGCCGACGGGTGCCGTGGAAGTCATCTCTCACGACCTGGTCGTCCTGTCGACGAGCGCCCCGCTGCCGTTTCCTATCGATGATCGAGTCACCATCAGCGATGAAGTCAGGCTCAAGCACCGCTACCTCGATCTACGTCGCACCAAACCGGGTGACGCGATTCGTATGCGTTCGCGGGTCAATCAGGTAGCCCGCGCGGTGCTTCTTGATCGAGACTTCGTGGAGGTCGAAACCCCCACCCTCACCCGATCCACTCCCGAGGGAGCACGAGACTTCCTCGTGCCCGTTCGCCTGCAGCCCGGCCACTGGTACGCGCTCCCACAATCTCCCCAATTGTTCAAGCAGCTGCTCATGGTCGGCGGAATCGAGCGGTATTTCCAGATCGCCCGGTGTTACCGCGATGAAGATTTTCGCGCCGACCGGCAACCGGAATTCACCCAACTCGACATCGAGATGAGTTTCGTCGAACAACAGGACGTCATTGATGTCGGGGAAGCTGTCATTCGCGCGCTGTGGTCCGAGGTCGGCGGATACGACATCGCGGAGATTCCCCGGATGACGTACGCCGATGCCATGCGTCGATTCGGAACCGACAAACCAGATCTGCGTTTCGGTCTCGAACTCGTCGAACTCACCGAGTATTTCGCCCACACGCCGTTCCGGGTCTTCCAAGCCGATTACGTCGGCTGCGTCGTCATGCCGGGTGGAGCCGACCAGCCTCGTCGTCAGTTCGATGCCTGGCAGGAATGGGCCAAGCAGCGCGGCGCCAAGGGTTTGGCCTATGTCACCGTCGGTGACGACGGCACCCTCGGCGGGCCGGTGGCCAAGAACTTGAGCGAGGAGGAACGAGACGGCCTCGTTGCTGCTGCCGGGGCTTCTGTGGGAGATGCCATCTTCTTCGCGGCCGGTCGCGCCAGCGAGGCTCGAGCATTGCTGGGAGCCGCACGGGTGGAGATCGCAGATCGGTTGTCCTTGATCGACACCAGTCAGTGGTCCTTCGTCTGGGTCGTTGACGCACCCATGTTTGAGCAGGTGCAGGCAGACGATGGAACGTGGGTATGGACAGCGGTACACCACCCGTTCACATCCCCGAACGCCGAGTGGATCGAGACGTTTGACTCGCAGCCGGGCGAGGCCCTTGCCTGGGCGTATGACCTGGTGTGCAACGGCAATGAAATCGGTGGCGGAAGTATCCGTATTCACAACCCGGATGTGCAACGGCGCGTGTTCGACGTGCTCGGCCTCGGCGAGGAAGAAGCCCGAGAGAAGTTCGGCTTCCTGCTGGATGCTTTCGCGTACGGACCGCCACCCCACGGAGGCATCGCCTTCGGCTGGGATCGCATTTGCATGTTGCTCGCCGATGCCGATTCGCTGCGCGACGTCATCGCATTCCCCAAGACCGGTGGCGGGCACGATCCGCTCACGGGAGCACCGACGCCGATCACGGCGGAACAGCGCTCCGAAGCCGGTATCGATGTGGATCCTGAGCTGGCCGAGGCGTCACCAGCCGGTGACGCGTAGGCGGCGACAGCCATGACGCTGTTCGACGATCGTGATCGTGCTGATCGGCCGGACGCACCACTCGCCGTCCGCATGCGACCGCGCACCGTCGACGAAGTGGTCGGCCAAGAAGCGGCCTTGGCGGAAGGGTCGCCGCTGCGCTCACTGGTGACCGGGGGAGTCCGCGGAGCTGTGTCTGTTGTGCTGTGGGGGCCCCCGGGAACGGGAAAAACCACCCTCGCGACGTTGGTCTCGCGCGAATCTGGACGGGTGTTCACCGAACTGTCTGCGGTGACCGCGGGGGTGAAGGATGTGCGGGCGGTTATCGACGACGCTCGAGAGCGACTGCGGCTGCACGACCTCGGCACGGTCCTCTTCGTCGACGAGGTGCACCGTTTCAGCAAGAGCCAGCAAGACGCCCTGTTGCCCGCTGTGGAGAACGGATGGGTCACGCTCATCGCCGCGACCACCGAGAACCCCAGCTTCTCGGTCATCGCCCCCTTGCTGTCCCGAAGCATCGTGGTGACGTTGCAACCGTTGACCGATGAGGGCCTTGAGACGGTTATTCGACGAGCGATCTCGCACGAACGAGGCTTGGCCGACGAAGTTTCGGTCACCGATGAGGCGATCGCCTATCTCGTTCGCGTGAGTGCTGGCGATGCCCGGCGCGGCCTCACCGCGCTCGACGCGGCGTGTGCCGCGGCCGTGGGCCCCGACGCAAGCATCGACCTGGCTGCGGTGGAAGCCGCCGTCCAACACGCGGCCGTCCGGTACGACAAGGACGGCGATCAGCACTATGACGTTGTCAGCGCGTTCATCAAGAGCGTCCGCGGCAGCGATCCTGATGCCGCCCTGCATTACCTCGCCCGCATGCTCGAAGCCGGTGAGGATCCACGCTTCATCGCGCGCCGGCTGATGATTCTGGCGAGCGAGGACGTCGGATTGGCTGATCCGACCGTGCTGGTGACAACAACCGCCGCCGCACAGTCCGTGGCGATGATCGGAATGCCGGAAGCGCGAATAGTCCTGGCCCACGCGACCGTTCACGCGGCGCTCGCGCCCAAGTCCAACGCGGTTTACCGGGGAATTGAGGCCGCGATTGCCGATGTGAAGAACGCGAACATCGGCACGGTCCCGGCGCACCTGCGGGACGCTCACTACGCGAATGCAGCATCTCTGGGGCACGGCACCGACTACGTCTATCCCCACGATGTCCCCGGCGGTGTCGCCGAGGCGCAGTACCTGCCGCCGGAGTTGCAGGGTGCGAGGTATTACGAACCCACCGACCACGGGGCAGAGGCGAAGTGGGGGGAGATCGCTCGGCGCCTTCACCAGCGTCGGGAGGGTGGATCGGTCGACGCATAGGCTGTGTCACGTGCGACGACTTGTATGGACGGCGATCGGTGCAGCCGGAGGCATTTGGGCCTACCGCAAGAGCAGTGAGTGGCTCGACCAGGCTCGTGATCAGGGTGTGGCGCTCACCATTCAGCAGGCGGCGCTCAACACGACCCAGGCGGCGCATCGGCTCTCCGCCGTGATCGCCGACCGCGGACAACAATCAGACCGCGGGCAGCAATCAGACCGCGGGCACCAATCGAGCCGCGGTCAGCAGCCAGGTCAGTCAGATGGCATCGATCCCGGAGGCCGCAGCTGATGGAGTCCGCGGAGATCCGGACGCGATTCTTGAAGTACTTCGCCGACAACGGTCACGAGATCGTGCCCTCGGCGTCCCTGCTGCTGGATGATCCGACGCTGCTATTCGTCAACGCCGGCATGGTGCCTTTCAAGCCGTATTTCCTCGGCGAAGCTCCTCCGCCGTATCCCCGCGCGACCAGCGCACAGAAGGTCGTGCGCACTTTGGACATCGAAGAGGTCGGCAAGACCACGCGTCACGCATCGTTTTTCCAGATGGCCGGCAATTTCTCCTTCGGTGACTATTTCAAGGAAGGGGCGATTCCCTTCGCGTGGGAGTTGCTTACCAAGCCGGTCGCCGATGGTGGCTACGGATTCGATGAGTCTCGACTGTGGGTCACGGTGTATCTCGACGACGACGAGGCCATCGATATCTGGCACCGGGATGTGGGTCTTCCGTTGGATCGCATTCAGCGGCGCGGGCAGGCCGACAACTACTGGTCTATGGGGGTGCCGGGGCCGTGCGGACCCTGTTCGGAGATCTACTACGACCGAGGACCCGACTACGGCGTCGAGGGAGGTCCTATTGCCGACGAGAACCGCTACCTCGAAGTGTGGAACCTGGTCTTCATGCAATTCGAGCGCGGTGCAGGGCCGGCAAAAGAGGACTACCCCATTTTGAACGAGCTTCCCAATAAGAACATCGACACCGGAATGGGGCTCGAACGAATGGCGGCCCTGCTGCAGGGCGTCGACAACATCTACGAGATCGACACGACACGGAGCATCCTGGACACCGCGAGCGAACTGACCGGCGCCCGGTATGGAAAGTCCGAACGCGATGATGTTGCTTTGCGGGTGGTTGCCGATCACGCACGAACCTGCACGTTCCTGATCAGCGACGGAGTTGTACCCGGCAACGAAGGTCGGGGGTACGTGCTTCGACGCCTGATGCGACGGGTGATTCGCAACATGCGCATCCTGGGAGCAGGGGAGCCGACGATGTCGCAACTGATCGATGCGACCGTCCAGGCCATGGCGCCCCAGTACCCGGTGTTGAACGACGAAGTCGAGCGGATTCGCAGCGTCGCCATCGGGGAGGAATCCACGTTCGAGACGACGTTACGTACCGGAACCGTGTTGTTCGAGACAGCGGTCGCCGAGGCCAAGCAGTCCGGTTCGACCGTGTTGCCCGGTGAGCAGGCGTTCTCCCTGCATGACACCTATGGCTTCCCGATCGACCTCACCCTCGAGATGGCCTCCGAGCAAGGCCTGGAGGTCGATGAAGAGGGGTTCCGCACCCTGATGGCGCAACAGCGGGAGCGAGCGAAAGCCGACGCCGCCGCTCGCAAGAGCGGTTTCGCCGCGACCACCGCGTACCGGGACGTTCTCGAACGCGACGGATCGACATCGTTCGTCGGGTACAACGAGGTCACGACCGAATCGGTCGTGGTGGGCATCGTGACCGACGGAGAGTCCACACCCGTCGTGTCCGCGGGCCAACACGCGGAACTCATCGTGGATCGGACCCCGTTTTACGCCGAAGCCGGTGGGCAACTCGGCGACCACGGTGCGATCACCACGGCGGACGGATCGCTGTTCGAGGTGTATGACGTTCAGTCGCCGGTCCCCGGACTGTTCGTTCACCGTGGGGAAGTGCGACAGGGACAGATCACGCAGGGCGACGCCGTTGTCGCGCAGGTGGATGTGCACCGCCGTAAGGCGATTTCTCGAGCCCACACCGCCACCCACATGATCCATCGAGCCTTTCGAGAGCAGTTGGGCGAAACCGCCACCCAAATGGGGTCGGAGAACGCTCCGGGAAGGTTGCGCTTCGACTTTCCCAGTCCTGAGCCGGTATCGGGGTCGGTCCTGCGGGACGTCGAGGCGCGCGTTAACGAGCTGCTGATCGAAGACCTCGAAGTTCACGCGCAACTGATGACGCAAGATGAAGCACGGGCGATGGGCGCCATGGCGTTGTTCGGCGAGAAGTACGGATCTGAGGTTCGCGTTATCTCGGTCGGCGACTGGGCTCACGAACTCTGCGGAGGGACCCACGCGCAGCGCTCGGGTCAACTCGGAGTGGTGTCGTTCCTGTCCGAAGGATCGATTGGAGCCGGGATCCGACGGGTGGAGGCGCTCGTCGGTGTCGACGCGTACCAGCATCTCGCCGCAGAACACCTGCTGGTGCAGCGCCTGTCTGACTTGGTGAAGGCGCCGCGCGACGAGGTGATCTCTCGAGTGGAGCGCACGATCGCGTCGTTGAAGGATGCCGAACGCGAGTTGGCACGGTTCAAGTCCGCTGACCTGCTCTCGAACGCCGGATCGCTGATGGGTGAGGGCGTCGAGGTCGCGGGGATTCGACTGTGGACCTTCCAGGCGCCGGACGGCGTGGGGGGCAAAGAGTTACGCGAGCTGGCCCAGCACGCGAAGTCTCGGGCGCCGGCGGATCTCGCCGGCGTGTATGTCGGTGCGGCTGTTGCCGACGGCACCACGGCGATCGTGGTCGCCTGCACTCCGGCGGCGGTAGCGGCGGGGATCCGAGCGGGTGAGGTGATGGCCACGGTGACCGAACGTATGGGTGGTCGCGGTGGCGGCAAGGACGATATGGCTCAAGGCGGGGGAGGAGACCCCGCCCAGATCGAGGCCGCCTTCGCCGACGTTGGTGCCGCGATCGGTCGCGCGCGGGGGTAGGAGAGCGACCACCCATTATGCGACGCGGACGCCGAATAGCTTTCGATCCGGGATCTGTCCGGATCGGCGTCGCCGTATGCGACCCGGACGGAATCTTGGCCAGTCCGCACGAACCCGTCTCTGCCGATGATGGTGCGGCGCTGAGGGAACTCATTGCTGAGGTGGAGCCAATCGAGATCGTGATTGGGCTGCCACGAGGCCTCGACGGCAACGAGGGGGCAGCAGCTCAGGCGGCACGAAGCTTCGCCTCGAAGATCGCGTCAGCAGTGGATTTCCCCGTGCGTTTGGTCGATGAGCGACTTTCGACCGTCCAAGCCCAGCGTGGCTTCCACGATCAAGGCGTCTCGATACGACAGAGTCGAGGCATGATCGACAGCGCCGCCGCGTCCGTCGTTTTGCAGCATGCCCTTGATGCCGAAAAGTCGAGCGGGCAGCCTCCCGGCGAGGTCCTTCCATGACGCAGGTCGACGAGTTCTTCAGTGAAGCGGATCAGCTGCCGCCATCGCGAAACGCATCGAGTTGGGCACGGCGAATCACCGGGATCGCCGTACTGCTGGCGGTTGCTGCCCTCGCATGGGGAACGTGGTCGTTCATCTCTGGCTTCACCAGCGGGCCAACAGCCCAAGTCGACTATGTTGGCGACGGGACCGGGCAGGTCGAAATCATCGTGGCCCGTGGGGACACCTTGACCGCCATCGGCAAGACCCTGGCAGATGCGGGAGTGGTGCTGTCCGTCCAAGCCTTCGTCGACGCAGCCGAGGCGAATGAAGACGCCGCTTCCATCGGCCCCGGGAAGTACACCCTTCGACGTCAGATGAGCGGATCGAGCGCGGTGCTCTTGATGCTCGACCCGGCGTCCCGGGCAGACAGTCGACTGGTGCTTCCCGAAGGCCTTCGACTACCCCAGACCGTCGACATCGCTGCACAGTCATCCGGACTGCCGCGCTCGGAGTTCGAGCAGGTCCTGGACAACCCGGGAGTCCTGCCCCTGCCTTCGTGGGCAGAGCAGCGGCCCGAAGGGTTCATGTTCCCCGCCACGTACGACCTCGCCGGTGACGAAACCGCAGAGCAGATCTTGTCTACTCTCGTGGAGAGATTCGATGAGTCGGCGCAGTCGTTGGACCTCGTGGCACGCGCGGAAGAGATCGGACGCACCCCGTATGAGGTGCTGATCGTCGCCTCGCTCGTGCAAGCCGAGGTGCTTCCCGAGGACATGCGCAAAGCCGCTGCCGTCGTCTACAACCGACTCGACGATGGGATGCCGTTGCAATTCGACTCAACGGTGTCGTATGCCCTGGGCATCACCGAGCTCCAACTGTCCGCTGAGCAGTTGGAAACCGAATCGGAATACAACACGTACCAAAACACCGGACTTCCTCCAACTCCGATCAACTCACCGGGTGAGGCTGCCTTGGAGGCGGCGCTGGATCCGGCGAAGGCTAAGTGGCTGTACTTCGTCACGGTCAATCCCGACACCCGGGAGACGAAGTTTGCCCGCGACTACGACCGATTCCTGAAACTCAAGTCTCAGTTGCAGGAGTACCTCGCGGAGAACGGTTGATGCCCCGCGCCGCCGTTCTTGGCTCGCCGATATCCCATAGTCGTTCCCCGGACCTGCATCGCGCGGCCTACGCCGAGCTGGGTCTGAATTGGACGTACGAGGCGATCGAGTGCAACGACCGGGACTTCGCTGCGTTCTTCGCCGGTCTCGACGAGCAATGGCGGGGACTGAGCCTCACGATGCCGTTGAAGGAAGTCGTTCTCGACGTTGTCGAGGATGTGGATGATCGAGCACGCCGCGTGCATTCCGCGAACACCGTGTGGCGAACAGCCGACTCGTCAACGTGGCGGGCCACCAACACCGACATCCCCGGCATTTGTTCCGCTCTTGGCGATGTCGGTGTCGACCGTCTCGAGCGGGTTCGCATTCTGGGTGCAGGTGCGACCGCGCGCAGCGCCGTGGCGGCGGTGGCCGACATGGGTGCAACGAACATCGTCGTCCACGCCCGCCGACCCGAGGCTGCCGACGAGGTGGTCCACCTGGCTCGCGACCTGGG
>RGQW01000072.1 GCA_010029945.1 Actinomycetota bacterium
GTCCAGGTGAGACAACAGTGAATCGGAACTACTTCTCCACGATCGCGAGGACGTCGCGCGCAGAGAGAATCAAGTAATCCTCGTTGTTGTACTTCACCTCGGTGCCGCCGTACTTGCTGTAAATAACGACGTCACCAACGCTGATGTCGAGTGGGACTCGCTTGTCCCCATCCTCGTCAAAGCGGCCCGGGCCCACGGCTAGGACCTTGCCCTCTTGGGGCTTTTCCTTGGCGGTATCGGGAATGACAAGACCCGAGGCAGTTGTCTGCTCGGCGTCGAGGGTCTGGACCAGAATCCGGTCCTCAAGTGGCTTGATGGAAACCGACACAGTTGCATCCTCCGGATGAGTCGGCGGCCGCCCTTGCGGGCGGTAACGGCTAGGACAGTTGGCAGTCTCACGGGGAGAGTGCCAGGTCGAAGATTACGCGTGAGTTAGCACTCTGTCAATTCGAGTGCCAAACGCGTCGGCTGTCAGGATCGCCCCGTGGAGGATGACCAGGTTGTCTCGGGACTGGTCCACTTGGCCCGCACGCCCCTGCCTGAGCGTCGCGCCCTCCTCACATCGGCTCTGTCCCTGCCCACGCTGGACCCGCTCGCCGCCGTGAGCACCCTTCGCAGCAAGTACCCCGATCTCGACCCCAGCGTGTGCTCGGCCCTGGTCACCCAGCAGCAGCTGCTCCTCGCTGGAGCGGACAGGGGTCTTATCGACGCGACCGGCCTGTGGATGACCACGCCCGTCGGCCTCGAGCAAGCCAGCCGGCCACAGGTTGCTTTCCGTCGGGCGAGCCTGCTGGCAGCGGCCGGTGTTCGCAGCGTGGTCGATGCGACCGCTGGAATCGGCATGGACTCCCATGCCTTCGCTCGTTGTGGCATGGACGTGATCGCTGTTGAGAAGGATCCGGTGACCTCAGAAGTCTGCGCCGCAAATCTGACCGCCACCCTGTCGGAAGTCGACGCTCCTGCCAGCGTCATCAATGCCGACGCCACTGAACCAGATCTCCTCGGGTCTCTCGCCCAGCAATTGCCCGCTCCCGTTGCCATTTTTGTCGACCCCTCACGACGGGGAAGCACCCGACCTATCGACGGGTCCCGCGCTCGCCCTGAACGGGACCCAGAACGGTGGTCTCCCCCGTGGTCCTTCGTTGATTCGCTTCGCTCGCACTTCGACTTCGTTGCGGCGAAAGCCCCTGGCTCTTTCGTCCCTTCCGCGGCGTGGGCGTGCGAGTGGCTCGGCGTGAGAGACCACATTGTCGAATGCTCTGTGTATTCCGCGGCGCCGCCGGCCTTTCTCGCCACTCATCAGGCAACGCTTCTCTCCGACGACCCCGACTCAGAGATCACCTACTCCGCTGACAGGCCGCACGCGCCATCACATCCTTCATCAGATCCGTCATCTGCGCAGCCACCGCCAGCGGGTCCGCTCGAGGACTACCTGGGAGAGCCCCACCCGGTTTTCCGTTACTCCCTGGCAGCACTGTGTGGCACCACCGCCCATGTGGTCCACCCGGACAGTCATTGGATTACCAGTGCTCAACCGACGATCGAAGGAGTCCGCTGGTACCGACTGCTCGAGTCGGTACCGGTCACACAGCTCGCGAACGCCGCGCACGATCACGGCATCGATGCGGTCGCCATCAAGTGTCGAGAGTCACGCCGTTCGCTCTCGGAGTTGCGCGAGAGCATCGGACTACCCGACGGCAACCGGTACGCCGTCGTTGTAGCCGGCGGACTCAACGACGCCCTTCTCGTTGAGCGAGTTCACTAACGGACTCGACCGCATTATCCGAAGGCAACGGACGTGACGGGCATGTGAGATGTCGCCGGAAAGCCCTGCGACGAAGCGGGCACCCCCTGCCGAATCAACCTAGCGCCTAGCGCGGCAACCATGGCTCCGTTGTCCGTACATAGGGACGGGCTCGGCACGCGAAGTTCAAAGCCTGCCTTCTGGGCCCGATGCTCCATCAGGGCTCGCAATCGCGAATTCGCCGCGACCCCACCTCCGAGGACGATGTGATCGACACCGCGGGCCCGACATGCCTCGACCGTCTTCCTCGTCAGCACATCGGCAACAGCCTCCTGGAAGCTGGCCGCTACGTCGTTGACGTGTCGAGCACGCCCCTGGTCTCCGAGGCTCGTGCACAGGCGTGCCACCGCCGTCTTCAACCCGGAGAAGGAGAAATCGAAGGGGTGTTCGGGATCGTGCATCAATGCTCGCGGAAGTTCGTACGCCTGGGCATCGCCTTGGCTGGCGGCTCTATCGATGTGAGGGCCGCCCGGGAATGGCAGACCGAGAAGACGTGCCACTTTGTCGAATGCTTCGCCCGCGGCATCGTCGAGTGTTTGCCCCAACGGCTGAATGTCGTCACCTTCCATCAGGACGAGCGACGAATGACCTCCGGAGACCAACAGCGCAATGACCGGATCCGGCAACTCCCCGTGCTCCATCTCATCCACGGCAATGTGGGCCGCGAGATGATTCACCCCGTAGAGATCAACGCCGATGCCAGCGGCTAGGCCTTTGGCGGCTGCGACTCCGACCAAGAGGGCCCCCACGAGTCCCGGTCCCGCCGTGACCGCGACTGCATCGACATCCGTTACCCGGATTCCGGCCTCCGCAAGGGCGGCGTCCAACGCGGGCCCCCATGCATCCACGTGCGCCCGACTTGCCACCTCCGGAACAACGCCACCGAAACGTGCCTGCTCGCTGATACTCGAAGCGATCACATTTGCGCACAGTTGGTCACCGATGACGATTCCTATTCCGGTCTCATCGCACGATGTTTCGACACCCAGGACCACCGGACCGCGGGGGGACGTCATGGCGACACCTCCAGGGGTCGTAGTCGCATGATGACGGCGTCCCCACCGTCGGGGTAGTAGCGCGATCGAGTGGCGATGGCGTGAAACCCGAGCCCTTCGTACATGCCGATCGCACCCTCATTGGTGGATCGGACCTCCAACATCATCGAGGTGGCGTCCCGACGCTTGGCAACCTGCACGCATGCGTCGAGCAGTTCGCGGCCGATCCTTCGCCCCCG
The DNA here is from genome assembly GCA_010029945.1 of Actinomycetota bacterium. Taxonomy (GTDB): domain Bacteria; phylum Actinomycetota; class Actinomycetes; order S36-B12; family S36-B12; genus S36-B12. The sequence goes on from RGQW01000072.1 coordinate 3,039, forward strand.
TCGATCTGGTCGAACGGCAACTGTCTGTAGGTCGCTGTCGGGCGCCAGCACAAAAACTCCTGCGTAGCCGACCACCGCGTGATCCTCATCGACCGCAACGAGGTACTCGCGGGTGGCGCCGGCCAGTTCCCGCCAAAATTGTTCGATGCTCCACGAGTCATCGGGGAAACATTCAACTTCGATGTCATGCACCTGCGGGATGTCCCACCATCGCATCGCCCGAATCCGCTCACCCGTCATGACGACCCACCCGGCGATAGGCGGGGTGACAGCGTGATGTCCGGTGCCCGCAAATACAGCGGTCGTGGGGCCAGGAGCGCTCCTGCGGGCACACCCACCGCCGAGCCGTCCGATCCGTGCGGACCCCACTCCTGGGGCACTGGGACGGGTCCGTCACCTGCGGCCAGGAGCAACGCTGCGCGGTAAGCCATCCGAGCGGGGTCCGGCTTCATGCCGTCGATGGTGGGGACGGTGAAGTTCGCATCGTCGCGACGCGTGACCTGCGGCCCTTCCACCCGATTTCCCTTCCCGTCGTAGCGCGCCCAATAGATCTCCTGGCGCTTCGCATCTGCCATGACGACGAATTCACGATCCGGATCCGAATCGCCGGCGTGACCTGTGTCGCGGTCGTCACCCTTCGACCCACCGGGCACGGACAATCCAGCGATCTCCCAGGCGATGGCATCGAGCGAACACATGCCGACGACCGGCACCGACCACGCGCGCGCCAGACCAACGCCAAACGCGACGCCGACCCGAAGGCCCGAGTAGGGGCCGGGGCCTACACCGACACACACTGCCTGGGGCGCCTCTCCCGATGCTGCCGACAAGGCTCGTGCGAAGACCTCGTCGATCACCTCTGCATGCCTCCGCGCTCCCTCGACGGCGACCACAGGTCCAAGGCCGTGCGGGTCTGCGAAACCAACGGACGTTGCAGGCCCTGATGTGTCGATCGCGCACACTCGCATGGTCACGTCACCGCCGCGCGTATCGCGTCAAATAGGCGACGCTGGGAAACATCCGGCGCCCAGATCCGCACTGCGCGTGCATCATCGGTTTCCGTCAACCTGACGTGTACCCGATCCAACGGAAGGGCATCTTCGATTCGCTCGCCCCATTCGATCACTACAACGGAGTTCTCGATGTCGACATCCAGGTCATCCCATTCACCGAGAGACGTCAACCGGTAGGCATCGACGTGCGTGAGAGGAACCAACCCTTCTTCTCGACCCAACTCCCGCGCCAGGACGAATGTCGGACTTGTCACGGCGTCACCAATACCCATGCCTCGCGCAAGGCCTTGCGTGAACGTCGTCTTTCCAGCACCGAGGTCGCCTTCTAGCACGACGATGTCGCCCGGTCGAAGAACCTGCCCGAACGCTTCACCGATGGCACGGGTGACGTCGGGAGAAGGGCTATCTAGCAACACATCGCGTCCATCGACCGATGCCGTCATGCGACCCCTTGCCTGCTCACCAGGTCTCGACGTACTCGCGCGATCAAGCCGTCGAGAAGTTCGTTCACTTCCACCGGTCGCTCAAGCATCACCATGTGGCCGCTCTCTCCCAGAACTGCGAACTCGGCTCCCGGTACTGCTTCGACGATTTCCTCGCTCAGTTCCGGTGGCGTCAGGCGATCAGCCGACCCGACGATCACCAACAACTCGGCCTTCTGAAAGACCGGCAACGCATCGTGCTTGTCGTGCACGTGCAAAGCGGGAAGGAAATCCGCGACGACTTCCAGCGAGGTATTGGCCAGCATCTGAGCCACGAATCGGCCAGCGTGATCGGACGTCGGCGAACCGAAGGAATACAGCCGCGTGATGAGTAGCCCTAGGTCGCTATCCGACCAACCGTCGACCCAGTGCTCTCGCTCAGCCAGGAACTGCGCAATGGGTGGTGCCCACGACTGCACGATCTTGCCCAACGGACCGGGGAGTCCGAGCGAGTTCGCTTGCACGTTTCCCGCCGTCGTGGCGACCAGCGCAACGCCACGAATGCGAGAGCCAAAGGCCTCCGGATTCTGATCGGCATACGCCATGACCGACATTCCCCCCATGGAATGGCCGACGAGAACGATCGGGCCGCTGGGTGCGATTGCGTCGATAACCGCTGCCAGATCGCGACCCAGCTGATCAATGTGGTGGGAGGCATCCGAGGCCTTCTGCGAACGTCCGTGACTGCGCTGGTCATAAAAGACAAGCCGGGCTGAGCCCCGAAGATGTTCGCGCTGGTAATGCCACGAGTCATGGGTCAGGGCGTACCCGTGGCAGAAAATGATGGTGACGTCACCTCTGTCCAGGTCCTCGGGCTCGTCTACTTCCACGTGAAGAGCGGTACCGTCCGGGGTCAAGATCTCGCGCACCTCACCGCGCAGCGCACCCAGTTGCGGCTCGTCATCCGCCGAGAGGGCCGATCTGCGCACCAAGGCCCGCTCTGCGAGCACACCGACCGCGGCGCCAGCAGCCACGACCCCGAACGCAGCAGCGCCGCGACCGGCAACGCGTACAGCAGATGACAGATCCATCGGTCCTATTGTGCTCCACCGAACATTGCTCAGTCGGCTTCCACGGTCACATATTGCCGGGGGATGCGCGGCGAGATCCGCGTAACGATCTCGTAGCCGATGGTGTCGGACCATCGCGCCCAGTCGGCCGCTGTCGGTTCGCCCCGATCACCAGTACCGAAAACAATCACGTCATCTCCTGGTCTACTTTCGGTCTCCGGGCCGAGGTCCACCACCATCTGGTCCATCGCGATGACTCCGAGCACGCGACACCGTCGACCGCCAATCAGGACCTCCGCTCGTGAGGATGCTGCTCGCGGTATTCCGTCCCCGTACCCGACCGGCACGAGTCCGATCCACGTTGGTTCCGAAGCGACCCACGTACCTCCGTAGGAAACCCGTGCACCGGGATCGATGTGCTTTACGTGCGCCAAACGAGCTACCAGCGTCATCGCGGGTATCAACCCGAGCTCAGCGCTCGAACCCAATCCCTCACCCGGGCTCACGCCGTACACCGCGATTCCCGCGCGGGCAAGGTCGAACAGAGATTCGGGCTGATTCAACGTTGCCCCGCTATTTGCCAGGTGACGTATCGGCGGTTCGACCCCGAATGACGCCAGAATGTCGCAGGCATCCCGAAAGACCTGCCGTTGCTCGGCATTCGACGCATTACTCGGATCATCGGCGCTGGCCAGGTGCGACCACAGTCCAACGATGTCGATGACACCGTCCTGCTGAGCACGCTCCGCGGCCTGAAAAACCCGCGTCGTTCAGGCCGGTATCCACCTTGATGTGTACGCGAGCGCGTCGTTCAGATTGCACAGCGGCAGCCACAACTTCTGCCAGTGTCTCGTCACTCGACACCGAAACATCAACATCGAGCTCCAGACATTCAGGCAGGGCGGAATCTCCTGGCGCCCACAACCAGGCGAGCAGCCGGCCCCGATCTCCGGCCGTCCGCAACTGAACAGCCTCCGACAGGAGCGCCACACCCAACCAGTCCGCTCCATCGGCCCTCAGGGCACGGGCGACCTCGACGGCGCCGTGCCCATAGGCATCGGCCTTCACGACTCCCATCACCGGTACCCCGCACGCCGTGAGGCGTCGGTAGTTGCGGGCAATCGCCGACAGATTCACCTGCGCGCGAGCCCGACTCAACGACACCGTCATACGCGCAACCCTTCCAGGTTTCCCGATCGAGCGGCAGCGATGGCCTCTGGAAGGCAATCGCGAACATCCGTGGCGACGACCGGGCGCTGGCGACGACCCGCGTATTGCGCGGCCACACCATGCAGCCACACCGCTGCGGTCACGACAACAAGCGGATCCTGATCCGGACGAGCAGCCAGCATTCCCGCCATCAACCCCGAGAGCACATCCCCGCTGCCGGCACATGCGAGATCGGGAACACCGGCGGTGTCGATGAATGAGAGTCCACTCGGAGCGGTGATCGTTGTCCCGGGGCCTTTGCGAACGATGATCACACCCAGCTCGCGCGCCAGACGCTGAGGCGTCATCGATTCGCCATCGCTGCCCGCCACGAGTGCGTACTCACCACTGTGTGGGGTGATGACCGTGGTGCACCCTCGCTCCGCTCGGCGACGGCACTCGGACCTCAACTCGCTATCGGTAGCCAACGACCGCAAAGCCCCCGCATCGAGCACGACCGGGACGTCAGAGGACAAGACCATCTGCACCGTCGAGGCGTCGGACTCGGTGAACCCAGGTCCGCAGACCCATGCCCGAACCTTTGCATCAGATCGAAGGTCCGACCCGTCACAGACGACATCGGGGTAAACCGACACAACCTGTTCTGCAACACCGTCCGCCCTGTCCAAGAACCGCACCAATCCCACACCCGAATACCTGCTGCCACCGACAGTCAGGATCGCCGCACCCGGATAGACCCGGCTACCAGCAGCAACGGCGACTACCCCTCTTCGATACTTGTGATCGTCCTCCTGTGGCCTCGTCACCAGGCCAGCGACGTCTACCGGATCGATCAACCGAGCGCCAGGCTCGGGAAGTTCGGGTTCAAGTCCGATGTCCACCAGGAGCACATCCCCCACATGCCTGCGTCCGGGAACAAGAAAGAGCCCCGGCTTGAGGCACCCGGGGGTGGCCGTGACATCAGCATCGAAGGCGACACCGTCGACATCACCGGTATCGGCATCGACTCCGCTAGGGAGGTCCACCGCCAATCGCACAGCACCGGAAGAATTCGCCCTCTCGACCGCATGTGCCGCCGCATCGCGCAAGGCTCCCCGGGCACCGATGCCGACAATGCCGTCCACAATCAGATCGGCGTTCGCACACTCTTCCTCGAGGGTGCTGGGATCCAGATCACCGGAGACAAAACGTCCTCCGGCTGCTGTGAAAGCACGCGCACCGGCATCGTGACAGGAAGAACCGACACAGATAGCTCTCACGGACAGCCCTCGGTGCGCCAGGTGGGCCCCTGCGAACAGGGTGTCACCCCCGTTGTTGCCGGAACCCACGAGGAGGACAACGTGAGCGCCCACCAGTCGGCCACGACGTTCTCGAACCTGTCGCACGCACTCGACGGCTATTGCCCGAGCAGCACGTTGCATGAGCGAGCCATCGGGGACTCGCGTCATAAGAGCGTTCTCGGCCTCACGAACAACCTCGACCGGGTAGAGCCCGCGCATCACTCCACCGTGACGGACTTCGCAAGATTTCGCGGCT
>RGQW01000073.1 GCA_010029945.1 Actinomycetota bacterium
AGCGATCTACCTCCTGCTCTTCGTCTCGCTCATCGGATGTGTCCTGCCCCGCGTGGGTCATCACTGGAAAGCGATGCGCACGCCGCCGCCGATAGCGCCGCGCAATCTGGACAGGATGCAAGCCTTCTCGTACGAAACGGTGGACGTTGCACCTGCAGATGTTTCATCCCACGTCAGCCAAGAGTTGCGGCGTCGCGGGTGGCGGGTACGCACCGGCTCGGACACCGCGGTCGATGGGGATCCGGGTGGCGTATGGGTGTCCGCAGAAAAGGGCTACCTGCGTGAAACGGGAAACTTGATCTTCCACCTAGCGCTGGTCTTGATCTTGGTGGCCGTCGCTGCGGGCGGTCTTTTCGGATGGCGAGGAAACGTCATCGTCAAAGAGGGAAATGGGTTCTCCAACACACTCACCCAATACGACGCGTGGGGCGGGGGACGACTCGCCACCGCAGACAGCATTCCGCCCTTCTCGTTCACTCTCGACGATTTCGACGTCGAGTTCGAGCGGTCCGAAGCACAGCGGGGCGCTCCACGCCTGTTCGAAGCACGCGTCGCTGTGCAAAGCGAACCTGGCGCGGGGGCTCGGGAGGAACTCATCGAAGTCAACTCCCCGATATCGATTGCAGGGGCGAAGGTCTTCTTGGTGGGGCATGGCTACGCACCATCCTTCATCGTCCGCGACTCCTCCGGTGACGTCGTTTTCGATGACGACGTCGTCTTTCTCCCGCAGGATGGAAACTTCACGTCCACGGGCGTCATCAAGATTCCTGACTCCGACCCGCAGCTGGGATTCCGCGGGCTGTTTTTGCCGACCTCCGCGATCGATGACATCCGCGGCCCCCACTCGGTGTTTCCCGATGCGGACGACCCTTCGGTCTTCTTGTCCGCCTGGTACGGCGACCTGGGGTTGGACTCAGGAGTGCCGCAGAGCATCTACTCGCTCTCGACGGACGAGATGGAGCAGATCGGCCTCCGGGCGCTGGTGCCCGGACAGGTGTGGGAGTTCGCCCAGGGCGAGATCGAATTCACCGGCTGGACGCGCTGGTCGTCGTTCCAGATCGCCTTCGACCCGGGCAAGGAGGCGGCGTTGGTCGCGTCGGTACTGGCCATGCTCGCGTTGACGGTGTCGTTGTTCACCCGCCGCCGCCGCATCTGGCTCAGAGCGCGAGATGACGAACAGGGAAGTACCCTCGTAAGCGTCGCCGGCTTGAGCAAAAGCGAAGCGGGCGACGTGTCGGAAGACGTACAAGCGGTGCAACAGATCGCGGCGGATGAGACCGCGGGACGTGAGGCAGCATCGAACGAAACGACGTCGACCGAGACGAGGGCAACCGAAGCGACGGCGAACGACGACAGGGAGCGCGAGCAATGACCGACGGTGGTTCGGTGAGCTTGGCCGAAGCCAGCAACGCTGCCATCTACGCGACCATGGTCACCCTGACCATCGCCATGGTCCTGTTCGCCGCATCCTTCGCCAGCGGTCGGCGCCGAAGCACATCGTCGTCGAGCGCCGCAAGTCGCGAGACAGCAGAGGGCAGCGTTGCCGTCATCGACCGGGTGGATACCGCGGTTGCCGCCGAACCCGGCCGACGGTTGGCGAACGTCGCCATGTCGCTCACGTGGCTGGCTACCGGGTTGCTCACCGTCGGTTTGATCCTGCGTGGGCTGTGGGCTGGTCGGGTGCCGTGGGGAAACATGTACGAGTTCTCGATCAGCTCGGCATGGGGCGTTCTCGTTGTTTTCCTCGTGCTGTCGACTCGTCGGGACCTTCGGTGGTTGGGCTTATTTGTCGTGACGCCGGCGCTGCTCACGCTCGGCCTCGCCGTCACGGTGTTGTACACCGAGGCGGCGCAACTGGTGCCGGCACTCAAGTCCTATTGGTTGGTCATCCACGTCTCGGCGGCAATCATCTGTGCGGGAGCCTTCACCGTCGCTGCGTCGTCGGCAGCTCTGTCGCTGGTGCAGTCCATGCGAGAGCAACGAGGCCTGACCTGGCAGGGCGTGATGGCGTCGACGCCGTCGACGGAGAAGCTGCAGACCTTCACCAGCCGCATCATCGCTTTCGCTTTTCCGCTGTGGACCTTCGCCGTGATCGCCGGTGCCATCTGGGCGGAGAACGCGTGGGGGCGTTACTGGGGCTGGGACCCGAAGGAAACCTGGGCCTTCATCACGTGGGTGGTCTACGCCGCCTACCTGCACGCCCGATCAACCGCCGGGTGGCGGGGAAACCGGGCTTCGTGGATTGCGATCCTGGGGCTCGTGACCTTCTTGATCAACTACTTCGGCGTCAACATCTTCGTTAACAGCCTGCATTCCTACGCCGGGTTGTAAGCGTTCGATCCGTCGACGCAGTACCGCGTGAGATTACGTGGGCTCGCCCCGGCGGCGCTTCATCTTCTTGCTCCACACATCGTCGTCGAGCTTGCGAAGGAAGCGCGGATCATCGTCGGGCGCCACGGGGCCGCTTCGTCGCCACCAGCCCCCGCCCTCGGGCCAGGCGCGACCGAGAATCAACCACAACACTCCGCCGACGAGCGGCAAGACGATCACCAGGAGCATCCATAGCCATTTCGGAAGTGAGCGTGCATGGCCCTTCGGCGTGCGTGCCACATCGATGATGAAGTAGATGTAGAGCGCCACTGCGAGCAGGACAAGGATGACTCGAAGCATGATCGAATAATGGTAACTGTGATGGGCCGTGATCTCTCTTTGACCACTACCGACCGTCGCACCTACGACGCGGGTACGGTGGCGGCGTGAGTGACCGCCAGTCGGATAACCAGTCGGACAAGCGAGATGGGCCCCGCCGCTCAGGCATCGTCACGGTGATCGTCTTCACCGCACTGCGGATCGGCCTGTTCCTCGGCGTCTGGCTGTTGCTGCAGATCATTACCCCGCTTCGAGGATTGTGGGCGTTGGTTGTGGCGATCATCTTGTCCGGAGTTATCAGTGCCTTCGCTTTGAATCGACAGCGTTCGGCGATGGGAGAGGTGGTAGGTCGATTCTTCGGGGGGATAAACGACCGCATTGATGCCGCGTCACGAGCCGAGGATGACTCAGATGAACAGGGGCAGGACCAATCCGGTGGAGAGCGCGACACAGTAGGCAATGACGAGTCGGCCGGTGGCGACGAGAGCGGCGATGAGCCCGGGTCCGACGGCCCCCGAGGTAACCACGCGTAGCGGGGGAACAGCCCAGGGGAGCGCGGCAAGTCCGAGTAGTGGCCAGAGGCCATCGCCGGAGTTCACCAGCGCCACCACGACGACCGCGACGAAGGCGATCACGATCAATGCGACGTACAGGGCTCTGGTCTTGCTATCCCCGAGCCGAACCGCGAGCGTCAACTTGCCGGACGAGCGATCGGTGGGGATATCCCGGAGATTGTTGGTGACGAGAATGGCGGATGTGAGCGCGCCGATTCCCACGCTGGCCGCGATCGCCGCTGCGGTGACTGTTCCCGTTTGGACATAGAGCGTTCCCAGAACGGGAACCAGGCCGAAGAAGACGAAGACGAAGACCTCACCCCAACCCGCGTATCCGTAGGGTCGTGATCCCCCGGTGTAGAACCAGGCCGCCCCGATCGACGCCGCGCCGACGATGAGAAGCCACCAGAATCCTGAAAGGGAAACGAGCACAAGTCCGGCAAGGGCGGCGACGAGGAAACTTGTGAAGGCCGCGTTTCGGACGGCGCGAGGTGCGGCAATTCCCTGCCCAACCAACCGAAGAGGGCCTACGCGATCGGCGTCGGTTCCCCGGATGCCGTCGCTGTAGTCGTTCGCGTAGTTCACACCGATTTGCAGTGCAAGCGCCACGATCAAGGCCAGACATGCGCGAGCGGGAATCCAGTCGGCCCCGGCGAGAGCCGTACCGATGACGACGGGGGCGACAGCGGCCGGGAGAGTGCGAGGGCGTGCCCCCGCCCACCATTGCGCAGACGTTGTCACGCGGTGCCCTCTTTCCGCGATGGTGCGATCCTCAGGCCGGCGGATGCCGCGGTGGCGTGTCGATCGACCTTGCCCGTCAACGTTCGCGTCAGGGTGTCCACCTGCCGGAGGACAGTGGGACAGGCGATAGCTCCGAGTGTCGGTGAGATCCAGGCTCGAAGTTCCTCGTGGTCGAGGGGATCTCCGACATAGACCATCGCGATACGGGGCCCGTCTGTCGTTTCCGCATCGCTTGATTCGCCGACTGTCACAACGATGAGCGACGCCTCGATCCCCGGATGCTGATCGACTCTTTCCTGGACTGCCGCCAGATCCACATTGACGCCGTGAAGGCTCACGATGTCGTCGAGCCGACCGTCGATACGTACGAGCCCCTCTATCCAGGAGCCGCGGTCGTTGGTTCGAAGCCAGTGGCCATCGAATGCGCGGTCGTCTCCGTCTCGATACCCCTGCGCCAACATCGGTCCCGAGATGCAGACGCGGCTATCGGCGTCGTCGATACGCACCTCGACACCGTCGAGGGGGCGCCCGTCGAAGACGCAACCGCCGCTAGTTTCGGTCATCCCGTAGGTCGTGGTCAGGGTGATGCCTGCGTCCCGGCAACGACTCGTGAGTTGTGGATCAACGGGGCCGCCCCCGACGAGCGTCAGGGAGCACTGGCGCAAAGTCTCCTGCCCAACAGCGGTGGCGAGCAGTCGTGTTACTTGCGAAGGAACCAACGAGACCGCAATCGGACGCCCCGTAGCCGTTGCTTCACGTACGGCCGTGGCGAATGCGTCGTCGGTGAAGGGTTCGGCGCCTCCGATACTTCGCACGGCGATGGGGCGGATTCCGGTGTCGTGGGCTCGAATCATCACGTTCAGGCCGCCGATGGATGTGGGTGGCAGCGCGAGAACCCAGATCGGATCGCCGTCTACGCGTGCGTGCACCTGTGCGGTGGTGGCGGTGAGCGCGTGCGCGCCGAGCATGACGCCCCGAGGGTGGCCGGTCGACCCGGAGGTACTGATCACGACCGCCGTGTCGTGGGGTACCGGTTCTTCGGGACGGACGGCATCGCGGACGGCGCGAACGAGGGGCGCGGGAAGTGATGCGGACTCGCGCGGGATGGGGGCGATCGCCGCATCGTGGGCCAGGGCGGCATCGAGTGGACTCCACAGTGCCTCGATCGCCGCAGGACCGGGCGGCACCTCGACGAGTTCGAGGGGTCGGGAGCCATCGGGAATCGACATCGTGCCGAGCGTAGGTGCTGCCGGTAGCGTGGTTAGCATGGATACCCGCACGCACTACCCGCTTCCCCCCGTCGCTCCCGAGGATTCCCCGGTGTGGAACGACCCCGCCCACAGTTCCGTTCGACCGGGAGCAACGTGGGAGTCGGTGGGCTCGTATACGGATATTCGCTACGACGTTTCCTCCGGCGACAGTGCAGGGATCGCGAAGATCACCATCAACCGACCCCACAAGCGAAATGCCTTTCGACCCCAAACATTGTTCGAGCTGTCCGATGCGATGAACCGCGCACGGGATGATGATCGGGTCGGTGTGATCGTCTTGACGGGTCAGGGAGATCTTGCTTTCTGTTCCGGTGGTGACCAGGTTATCCGTGGCGACGATGGCTACATCGGTGATGACGATGTCGCGGAGAAGGGGATAGGTCGGCTGAACGTTCTCGACCTGCAAATTCAAATTCGTCGCACCCCGAAACCCGTGATCGCCATGGTGGCCGGTTACGCGATCGGCGGTGGTCACGTTCTGCACGTCGTCTGCGACCTCAGCATCGCTGCGGACAATGCGCGATTCGGTCAGACCGGACCGAAAGTGGGGTCCTTCGACGGCGGTTATGGTTCCGGGTTGCTCGCGCGCACGATCGGTCAGAAGAGGTCGCGCGAGGTCTGGTACACGTGCCGGCAGTACGGAGCCGAGCAAGCCTTTGACTGGGGTTTGGTGAATGCGGTTGTCCCGATCGAAGACTTGGAGATCGAGACGGTTCGCTGGGCGAGTGACATGCTCGCGATGTCCCCTCTTGCGCTGCGCATGTTGAAGGCCTCGCACAACGCCGTCGACGACGGTCTTGCCGGCGTCCAACAACTGGCCGGCGATGCGACGCTGTTGTTCTACATGACCGAAGAGGCGCAAGAAGGACGAGACGCATATAAAGATAAGCGGCGTCCGGACTTCGATCAGTTTCCGCGCCGTCCGTGAATGTGGCGACCACTCTGCACGCCCTCGGTCCGTCGTCTCTCGAAGAGTTGGTCGCCGACTCGGTTGCCTTCTCCCTGCCGTTGCGGGTTCCGTTTCGTGGGTTGACCTCCCGCGAGGGCATGCTCATCAAGGGCCCGTCAGGTTGGGGTGAGTTCGCACCGTTCGACGATTACGACATCCCTCGCAGCGCGCGTTGGCTCGCGGCTGCCCTGGAAGCGTCGTGGGGTGAGTTCCCCGCGGCTCATCGATCATCGGTAGACGTCAACGCGATCATCCCCGCGGTCGAGTCACCTGCCGCGGGTGCGTTAGCGCGCGCCGCGATCGTGGACCACGGGTGTCGGACCATCAAGGTGAAGATCGGAACATCCCTTGCGGACGACGAAGCGCGGGTTGTTGCCGTCCGCGATGCTCTTGACTCCACGGGAGCCGGCGGCCGTATTCGTCTCGATGTGAACGGTATGTGGAGTCTGGACCAGGCGCGCACATCTCTTCGGCGGTTGGGGCGATACGGAATCGAGTATGTGGAGCAACCCTGTAGCGATCTGGACGACGTCGCTCGGTTGCGCGCAGAGATCGATATCCCCATCGCGGTAGATGAGGGCATCCGGCTCGCGGATGATCCAACAACCGTTCGCCTGCAGGGCATCGCCGATTACGCGATCTGCAAGCCGATGACTCTCGGTGGCGCCGCGGCTACCGGCCGAGTCGCGGAGGCGATCGGTGTACCCGTCGTCATCAGTGGCTCGCTGGACTCGTCGATCGGGCTGGCGAGTTGCGTGGCTACCGCTGCGAGCCTGCCCGAGCTTCCCCTAGCGAGCGGACTGGGAACCGGCACGCTCTTCGAGCGAGACCTAGTGGAACCCGCGCTCGTGCCGACCGCCGGTGGCATCGGCGTGAAGCGGGTCGCCCCCGACGTGGATCTCCTCATGCAGGCGAATCAGGAAGTCTCGGACAGTCGTCGGCAGTGGTGGCAGCGACGCTTGGCCGACGCTTATCGATTCCTGCGTGACCAGGTGCCGGGCGATGCACCATCACACGAGCAGATGGAAGGCTAGGGACGTGGATTCTGCGATGGCACCCTCGGTCGCCCAGGCATTAGTCATGGTGGATGAGCTCATCGTGTGCGGGGTGACAGACGTCGTCATGGGCGTGGGGTCCCGATCAGCCCCCCTTGCCCTCGCTCTCGCGTCCGCGGAGGACCGCGGAGACATCCGTCTCCACGTGCGCGTCGACGAGCGGGTCGCCGGATTTGTGGCACTCGGTCTCGGGAAGACGACGGGTGTTCCGGCTGCGGTCGTCACGACTTCCGGGTCCGCGGTGGCAAATCTTCTTCCCGCTGTGGTTGAGGCGCATGAGTCGCGCATTCCGCTCGTGGTGCTCACAGCGGATCGCCCCGATCGACTTCGGAACGTCGGCGCAAATCAGGTCATCGCACAGAGTGGGATTTTCGGATCGTTCACCCGGCTCGCCGTCGATATGGAAGCAGCTCGCGATCTGCGACCGCAGTATTGGCGCTCCACCGTCGCCCGCTGCGTGGCGGTCGCGACCGATTCCATCGACCCCGGTCCGGTACACATCAATGCCGCGTTCGATGAGCCGCTGGTGGACGAGAGCATCACGAAAGAACTGCCTGCGGAGTTGGCCGGTCGGCCAGGCGGGCGGCCATGGACCGCGGATGCTCGCCTCGTCGCAGGGATGAGTATCCAAGTCGATGAAGCCTTGGCTCTTTTGGATGAAGCGGCCGTTGTGCCTGCTCGAGGTTTGATCGTGGTGGGCGACCACGATGACGACGACGCCGTGGACTTAGTCGACGAGTTGTCGGACGCGTTGGGATGGCCGGTGATCTCCGAACCGTCGGGTCGATCGAATGGCTCGAGGGCGGCATGAAAGGCGCGAAGTGCTGATCGTGCGTTAATCGTTTCCGGGAGACGGCTGTCCGTCTCCCGGAAACGATTAACGCACGATCAGCACTTCG
>RGQW01000074.1 GCA_010029945.1 Actinomycetota bacterium
TCGTGCCCAGTGTCTTCGACGCCAATGTCGCACCAGCCGTGGCCGATGCCGTGGTCGCCGCAACCGCCTAGACGTTCAGCCAACGATTCTCTCTTTACAACTTCTCCACCGGCGCGTAGCGCAACAGCAGTCTCTTGGTTCCCGCGGAGCCGAAATCGATCGTCGCATCGGCCTTGTCGCCAATTCCTGATGTCGAGACGACAGTGCCTAGCCCGAACTTGCTGTGCGTCACGCGGTCACCGGCCTCCAGCGACACCACCGGTCCGCCACCCACGATGCGGTCGCCGAGCTTGACGGCGGCGCTACTCGACGACGGTGCTGCCCCGAATCCCCCGGAGCCGATCGGCCGGGCCACCGGCTCTTCTCGCTTCCACTCCATCAAGGCCTCGGGGATCTCATCGAGGAACCGTGAGGCCGGGTTGTACGCCGGCGTTCCCCACGCCGATCGACTCACCGCGCGCGTCAGGTAGAGGCGCTGCCGGGCCCGAGTGAGCCCGACGTAGGCGAGCCGACGCTCCTCGGCCAACTCTCCAGGATCCCCGAGGGACCGAATGTGCGGAAAGATGCCGTCTTCCATTCCCGTGAGGAAAACCACCGGGAACTCCAAGCCTTTGGCCGTGTGCAGGGTCATCAGGGTGACGACGCCGCCGTGCGCGTTGTCGTCGGGAATCTCATCCGAATCGGCCACGAGCGCGATCTGTTCGAGGAACTCCACCAGGGTGGATTCCTCATGCGCGACTGCGAACTCTTGGGCGACGGATTCGAGTTCCGCGAGGTTCTCGATCCTCGTTTCGTCTTGCGGGTCGGCCGATTGCTGCAGTTCGCTGACGTACCCGGTTTGCTCGAGGACCGCCTGAAGAACTGTCGGCGCATCGGCCCCGGAGTCGCTCAGAGTTCGCAGCGCGTCCATCATCTCGACGAACGCGGTGATCGCGTTAAGCGAGCGTGTCGCCAGGCCCGGGGCTTCTTGTGCCCGATGGAGGGCTTCGTCGAACGTTATTCGCTCGCGCTCGGCCAACTGCTCGATGGCGGCCTCTGCGCGATCTCCGATGCCTCGCTTAGGAACGTTGAGGATCCGTCGCAGGGATACCTCGTCCCCCGGGTTTGCTATCGACCGCAAATACGCCAGCGCGTCCCGCACTTCACGCCGCTCGTAGAAGCGCACCCCACCAACCACCTTGTAGGGCATCCCCATCCGAATGAAGATCTCCTCGACGGACCTCGACTGAGCGTTCGTTCGATAGAAGACCGCCACGTCACCGGGGCGGTATCCGGCATCATCGACAAGGCGGTCGATTTCCTCGCTGACGAACGAGGCCTCATCATGTTCATCATCACCCACGTATCCGACGATCGGCTCGCCCGAACCTTCATCGGTCCACAGGCGCTTCTCCCGTCGAGACGAATTGTGAGAGATGACGGCGTTGGCCGCACTGAGGATGTTCTGGGTCGATCGATAGTTCTGTTCCAGCAGGATCGTGGTCGCGTTCGGAAAGTCGCGCTCGAACTCCTCGATGTTGCGGATCGTCGCCCCCCGGAACGCGTAGATCGATTGATCCGCGTCTCCCACCACGCACAAGCCAGCGGGCGGAAGATTCGGGTTGTCACCGGACCCGACCAGCTCGCGAATCAGCACGTACTGGGCGTGGTTGGTGTCTTGATACTCGTCGACGAGCACGTGACGAAAGCGTCGGCGGTAGTGCTCGGATACGTCAGGGAACAGTTGCAGCAACGCCACCGTCGACCCAATCAGGTCATCGAAGTCAAAGGCTCCGCCTCGAGCCAACCGCCGCTGGTACTCCGCGTACGCTTCCGCGATCGTTTGCTCCATGTGATTGCTCGCGCGCGCTGCGTACGTCTCATGGTCAATCAACTCGTTCTTTGCTGAGGACACGTGGTTCAGGAAAGAACGCGGGGGGTATCTCTTGGGGTCGAGGTCGAGGTCCCGGATCACCATTTGCATCAGCCGCAGCGAGTCGGTTTGGTCGTAGATGCTGAACGACGTCGACATGCCGAGGCGCCCAGCCTCCTTGCGGAGAATCCGAACGCACGCGCTGTGAAACGTCGATACCGTCATCGCCCGCGCTGCCGGCCCCACGAGCTCCACCACGCGCTCCCGCATTTCCGCTGCCGCCTTGTTGGTGAAGGTGATGGCCATGATCTGCCCCGGAGACGCATCATTCGTGGCGAGCAGATGCGCAATGCGCCGAGTGAGTACCCGGGTCTTGCCGGACCCCGCACCGGCGATGATCAATAGCGGCCCACCTCGATGTTCAACTGCAGCCTGCTGCGACGGATTGAGGTCATGGACCAACGACTCGGGGTTCATTACCGCCCGATCCTAAGTGCGCCATGCGACAGCACGATCGTCCAACCGACCGTCAAGCCCCGGTGCGCGCCGAGTCGCTAGCGACGGATATAACCGACGATCTTGACGGTGGCTTTGGTCTTCGCGGACGCTGCAAGGGCGATCAATCCCTTATCACCGATATCGGCGACGAGGAGGGAGGTGTGCCGGCCTTCGGCGGGAATCAACGCCGACGTCGTCCCCCGGTCCACTCCACCGACCGCGTAGGCGGCGAACCGACCAGCCTCACCCTTGCCCTTGGTGGACACCTGCAAGATGACTGCGGTCACCTTCTTTTTCTTTTTGGGGACTCGACCCACACCCCGTGCCTTCACCACCGCGACTTCACCCGCGGACAAGCGCCCCTTATATAACCGCGTCGGTGGCAACCCCACCGCCTTCGTCGGTTCCGCACCGACCGCGTACCCCAGGACATCCACCCGTACCTGGACTGGGGTCTTCTTGGGCGCCTTGATTTGAACCGCGCCACCCGAGACAGGAATCACGCGCATGGTGGTGCGCGCCCCTCGCTTGCGGACCTTCACTCCGGTGCTGTTGGTCTTGTCGGTGCCGACCCCAATGCGAAGTCGACCCTTGCGCTCAGCCTCGCGTGTTGTGACCGCGACCAGCGCTGTCGTCGCCTGGGCGATGACACCGTTCAAACCCACGGTGCGCACCTCGTTCGGCTGCATAGCGCCCAGGGTTGATGACTCGTAGCCGAGCTCCGAGCCGATGCCGTAGAAGCCGTCCTCGGCGGCCTCCGGTGGCGGTGGTTGCTCTTGTATCGGTTCCTCGGGGGCTGGTTGCTCAGGTGGCGTCGGTACCGGAGCGACCGGGTAACCGGGGACTTCTGCGCGAGCGCCCGCCCAGGTCAAGGAGATGTGAATGTGATTGCGATGGCAGTAGTTGTCGTACTTCTCCTTCGTCTTCGAGAAGCAGCCCTTCAACTCCGTCCATCCTCGATCAATCGAGTACCCACGCCAGAACCGGTCGTGCCATCCGATGTACATGATTCCCAATTGCAACGCGTTCCCGTAGGGACGGCCGCCTGCGTCAGGGCCGAGGAGCCACCCCAGGAAAGCCTCGGCATTGGCGCGTTGTTGGGGATCGCGCACGTCGACCATCCAGTCGATAGCCCTGCCTTCCTTGTGTTCACTGCGCCCGCCCTGACCGCAATCGCGAGGAATCCAGGTGTACTGGTTCGCGCCGTACGTCGATTTGATGATCTGTTCCAATCGGAGCGCGCCGGGCTTGGGTGAGTCTTCGCAGGTTGTTTGCGGCTCGTACTCGATGGTCACCGGCACATCCGGCGGTAGCGGTGGCAGCGGCGCGGGCACCGGCGCCGCAGGAAGGCCTTCGCCCGGAACCGGCGGCCCAGCCGCAGGGCCGGTCCACGTGGTGGGTTGCCAGGTGATCTGCCCTTGGGTCGCCAAGGCCGGAGCGATCAGAGAGGACGCCATCATCGAGGAGGCAGCGAGCACCGCCCCCACGCGCCACAGCGGCCGAGGGGCCACCCGTGAGCGTCGCTGCGGGAGGGGCGCGGCAGAATAACGCGCGCTCCGGGGAAGCCGGGGAAGCATCTCCCTACTGTGTCACGAAAAGGTCACGACAAGGCACTCGGGGCGGGGTGCGTCGCATATTTCTCTCAGAAAGGTCTGTGATGCTCGAGGATTCTGAGGTGGAGCGCGCCCTCGTCGTGATGGCCCACCCAGACGATGTCGACTTCGGCGCCGCCGGAACCGTGGCCCTGTGGACCAGGGCGGGAATCTCGGTCACCTACGGAATCGTGACCGACGGCGATGCCGGTGGCTTCGATCCCGCCATCCCCCGCGAGGAGATTCCCGGGATCCGACAGCGGGAGCAACGGGCAGCCGCGGCCGTCGTCGGGGTCAAAGATGTTCACTTCCTGGGATACACGGACGGTGACGTCAACCCCTCGCAGGACCTTCGCCGGGACATCAGTCGGCTGATTCGACAGGTTCGTCCCCAGCGCATGCTCATTCAGTCGCCCGATCGAAAGTGGGAGCACATCCCCGCATCGCACCCGGACCACATGGCGGCCGGGGAGGCCGCCATCCGAGCCGTCTATCCCGATGCCCGAAACCCCTTCGCCCACCCGACGTTGCTTCAGGACGAGGGTCTCGAAGACTGGGTCGTGCCCGAAGTGTGGATGATGGCGTCACCGCAGCCGAACCACTTCGTCGATGTCACGGACTCCTTCGAGGACAAGATGCAGGCTATCGGTGCACACGCCTCACAACTACCTGCCCCGGAGATCATCGAAGACAAGGTGCGCACGTGGTTGAGCGCCGCCGCGGCCGAGGCGGGGCTACCCGAGGGCCGCTTGGCTGAGGCTTTCCAGGTCGTCACGATTTCCTGACAGCGCCTCCCGGACAGCGCCTCCTGACAGCGTCTCCCGAAGCGCCCCTCGTGCTCGCCCCTGCGTGCTACCAGACGACAGCGATGACGATGGTGGCGATCGACAGTCCGCCGATCGCTCCCCAGATGCCCGTCTGGGGTCGCGGCTTGCGGCGCCCGACGAACGCGAGAATCGTGATGATCACCGTGAGAATCAATTTGATGGCGATCTTGGTGTGATCCCATGCCTCCCAGCCGGTGTAGGGGGTAGCGACTCCCATCTCAGGCAGGCCGACCAAGAGCAGACCCGTCACCAACTGGGTGAGTGCTCCATGCACCATCGCGGGATTGACCCCTCTATCCGTGGACTTCATCTGGACGAGAAATCCACCCACCACGCTGGCGAGACCGATGAAATGCAGAATGAGGATGATGTCGTAGACGATGTCCATGGGGCCTCCCGAGACGGCTCGTTGCGCCTCACCCCATGCTAGGGGTTCGACCGCCCCTTTGAGGCTGCACCGACCCGGGACCGTTGATATCCTGGGGAATCTAGCGCGCAAGCGGGCTGGCGCATCACCATCGATCCATGACCGACAAAGGAGCACCCCATGGCTGAGACCAGCGACCCGTCCGCCGACGTGCTCCGCGGCATCTGGCAGCAAGACACCGCGAACCTTCAGGATCTCGACGCTGAGTGCAGCCCGACCAAGGTGTGCCGGAACATGAAGGACGTCACCTTCGACGGGTATGCAGACGAGGGCGGAGACGTTAAGGCAGCTTGGCGCAACACCCTCGCCCAGGAGGGCAAACTTGGCGGCAGCAGCCTCGCCGACCTCGTCAACGGCGACCAGAATTAGCGTCGCCCGATGACCGAGGCCGAGGGTGCCGGTGGAGTCCGCGACCTGATCACCCAACTGCGGGCAGAGGACTACATCGCCGATCGAGGGCTCGCCACGTCGCTGTTCCTCGCCCTTCAATTGGGTAAGCCGCTGCTTCTCGAGGGTGAAGTGGGAGTCGGCAAGACAGAGTTGGCGCGCACCGTGGCGCGGATGACCGGCCGCCAACTCATCCGACTCCAGTGCTACGAGGGCATCGACATTCACCACGCCGTCTACGAGTGGGACTACGCCCGGCAGATGCTCTACGTTCGCTCGCTGGGTGACGCGGGGGCCCACAGCACTGAGGATGATTTGTTCGGGGAACGCTTCTTGATCGAGCGACCCCTCCTGCAGGCCGTTCGAGCGGGCGATTCATGTGTTCTGCTCATCGACGAGATCGACCGCGCGGACGACGAGTTCGAAGCGTTCCTGCTCGAACTCCTCAGCGACTTCCAGGTCACCATCCCCGAAGTGGGCACCGTCGAAGCCGAGTCTCGGCCGATCGTCATCCTGACCTCGAACCGCACCCGCGAACTGCACGACGCGTTGAAGCGCCGCTGCCTCTACACCTGGATCGGCTTCCCCGAACCCGACCGAGAGATCGACATCGTGCGCTCGAGGTTGCCCGGCGTCTCGGAAAGCCTCACCGCCCAGGTCGTCGCCGCGGTCAACCACCTTCGCGAAATGGACCTCGAGAAGTTGCCCGGGGTTGCGGAGACCATCGACTGGGCGCAGGGGCTCAACGCCGTCGGCGCCACGCACCTCGACGAGCAGTCCGCTCTCGAGACGCTCGGCACCGTCGTCAAAGATCGCGACGATCTGGACTACACCACACGAAGCATTCAGGATGTCCTCTCCTGACGCTCCCACCGAGAGTGTGGATGAACTTCTCATTGGCTTCGGCCAAGCTCTCCGGGACGCCACGATCACGGTCGGGACCGACGACGTCCTCACCTTCACCACGGCGGTTGCCGCACTCGACGTAACAGATCTTCTCGATGTCTACTGGAGCGGCCGCGCCACACTGGTCCGGCGCCGCGAACAGGTGCCGATCTACAACGAGGTATTCCAGCGGTATTTCTTGGCTTTCCACCCCGAGGCGGAAGAAGCCCTGAAAAAGACGATGAAGTCTTCGTCGACGGCCGGGGCCACTCTCGAGATTCCCAACACCGAGGAGGGCCTCCCCGGAGAGTTGAGCCCGGACGAAGTCAAGTTGGGATACGTCGCGAGCACGTCGGACATTTACCGGCACAAGGCGTTCGCCGACTGCTCGGACGCCGAGATGCGGCAACTTCGTCGACTCATGTCGAGGATGCGGGTGACTCCTCCGAAGAAGAAGACCCACCGCACAACGTCCACCCGCCGCCGATCCACTCTCGACATGCGTCGAATGGCTCGCGATTCGATGCGTCATTTGGGAGAACCGAAAGAGCTTCACTACAAGACCAGGAAACACAAGTTGCGTCCTCTTGTGTTGATCCTCGACGTCTCCGGGTCGATGGCGGACTATTCGCGCAACCTGCTGCAGTTCGCCTATTCCGCCCGACGCGTCAACGCGAAGGTCGACGTCTTCTGCTTCGGGACACGTCTCACGCGAATCACCAAAGCACTCGACCGCCGGGATCCCGACGAGGCTATGCGACTCGCGGGAGAAGCGGTCCTGGACTGGGATGGTGGAACGAGAATCGGTGAGTCGATCAAGAGCTTCACCCGCGAGGCTCGGCGGGCTCGACTCGGCCGCGGAGCGATCGTGGTGGTGTGCTCCGATGGTCTAGATCGCGGGGACCCGCAGGACCTGGCCGAGGCGATGGAGAGCCTGTCGCGGATTGCTCATCGAGTCCTATGGGTGAACCCCCACAAAGCCGACGATCAGGAATGGGTGCCGGCGGCTATGGGGATGATCATCGCCGACCCCTACATCGACGAGGTGCACTCCGGGCACAACCTCGCTAGCCTCGAACGGCTGGCTAACCGACTATCGAAGGTGGGATGACGTGCGCTACAGCATCTCCTTGTATGCCGAGGGTGATCGAGAGGTCTCCTTGGAGGAAGTCGTCGAACTAGCCGACGCCGTTGCCACCCTCGAGGGAATCGCATCCGGTTACGGAACCATGGGCTACGGAGCCCAGATCGTCGTGGAAGCAGACAACTCCGACGCCGCCGTGGACGTGGCGCTTGAGAAGTTTGCGGCCGCCGTGGCGACGACGTCCCTCCCCACATGGCCCGTCGTGAAGGCCGAGTCGGTGAGTGAGGACGACGACTACGCCGAACTCGAGGATCAAATCCCGTGATCCGACTCGGCAGCCTGGCGGGCTACTCCTTCGAAGGTCCCCGCGCCCTGGCCGGCTGGACCCCACCGGCCAAGCCGGCCGTCTACGCGGTTCTCGCTAAGTCCAATCCCGACCGCCCGCAGGAATTCTCGGTGATCTTCGTCGGGCACTCGGACGACCTGACGACGGAAGGCTTTCCCTTCCGTCACGCCCGATCGAACGCGTGGATCAAGCGCGCCAGCGG
>RGQW01000075.1 GCA_010029945.1 Actinomycetota bacterium
ATCTTGCTGATCGGATCCACCTCGGGTCCGTAGAAGAAACCCAGACCGGCGTCGATCGCGATGCTGCGCACCCCCCGGGACCGAGCGTGCTCGATTCGCGGCTCGAAGTGCTCGATCAACGCAGGTATCGGATCCGCTTCGATACGAATCGACAGCTCGTCACGGACGGTCTCTCCGGGCGTGAAGCACATCAGCAACGATGCTCCGGCCGATCCGACGATGTCGAAGATCGCATCGTCGTCACGCGTGCCGGTCAGGTTCACCACACACGCGCCGGCGCTCACGGCGGCTTGAATCACGTCGACGTCATAACTCTCGATAGACACCGGTATCTGATCTGCCGACAGTTCTTCGACTACGGGGATCAGTGCGTCAATCTGGTCGTGAGTCGATACGCGAAGGCCACCGGCACGTGAGGATTCCGCACCGATGTCGATGATGTGGGCGCCCTGGTGGAACAAGATTCGCGCCCGACGGACCGCGTCCGCTGGGGTGGGCGCGACGCTGTCGCGGTAGGTCGAATCCCGCGACCGATTGACCACACCCATGATGAGCGGCTCGTTGTCGGTATCGAACGTCCGCTCGCCGATCGTGAACGGCTCGATCTCAGTGGTGAACGCTCCCGCATTGGCGGCAGCCAGGGCCTCGATATCTTGCATTGTCAGCATCGACGGATGCTAACCGCCACAGAAGAGACGGCGAACGCGTTGGTGGCAGGTAGTGGATTCGAACCACTGTAGGCATAAGCCGACGGATTTACAGTCCGCTCCCATTGGCCGCTCGGGCAACCTGCCGTGCTGTCGTACAGCGCGGGAAACCTTACAGGTGGCTCATCGACTATTCGAGGCCGAGCCCTTGCAGTGCCTGATCCATCGTGGGCGCCGTTGCGATGCGCTCGCGCATGTCTTCCTCGAAGCCGTCTGCAGGTACTCCCACGAAGGTGGCCCCGGCGGCGAGAGCCGCCTGCGCATCCCACGTGGAATCTCCGATCATGGTCGCGCTGCCCGGTGCGACACCGAGAATCCGACAGGCGTCGATCACTCCATCCGGTTCGGGTTTGGGTCGCATTGCTGGTTCCCGGCCCACCACCACGTCTATCTCCTGCCCCATGCGCAGGCCGTGGAATTCCAGCACGTCCGTGGCCACATCTCCGGGAAGCAGGGTGATGACCGCCGTCGGTTGAGAAACCAAACGCCCGAAACACTCCTGCACGGTGGGCATCAGGTGCGACTGAGGAATCGCAGCCCGCTCGTGGCGCGCGATGGTCTCGGAAATTCGACTCCACCGGGCGTCGCCGAAGAAGGCGTGCAACACACTCATGCAACTCATCGTGGCTCGATCCCAATTCGTCGTCGGGACGTCGACGTCGGACCACTCCCCCACAAGTTCCTGCACGTCGGCAAGGGCGCCCGCATAGTTCGTATAGGACTGGAGGTCCACCAGGGTTCGATCGAGGTCGAGGAGAAGGGCGTGGGTGTCGGTCACGTCACCAGAGTGCCATGACGCCATCGTGCCTGCACCCAGGCGTAACCCCCATGAGCGTGAATCCTCGCCGCCCGCGGCAGTAAGGTCTCGTCTCGAAACGAACACGAACGCATCGAGGAGTAGGCATGGCGGACAGCAGTTTCGACATCGTCAGTGAAGTGGACAAACAAGAGGCGGACAACGCCCTGAACCAGGCCGCCAAAGAGGTCTCGCAGCGTTTCGATTTCAAGAACACGGGAACGACAATCGAATGGAAGGGCGATCTCGTTGTGGAGGTCACCTCCTCGACGGAAGAGCGAGCGTCGGCTGCTCTCGATGTTCTCAAGGACAAGATCGTCAAGCGGGGCATCAGTCTCAAGGCTTTCGATCACGGTGAACCCCGCTCCTCCGGCAAGGAGTACAAGATCAACGGAACGTTCACCTCGGGCATTTCCTCCGAGCAAGCCAAGAAGCTGAGCAAGTTGATTCGAGACGATGGGCCCAAGGGTGTGAAGACTCAAATACAAGGGGACGAGTTGCGCGTCACGCACAAGAGTCGTGACGCCTTGCAAGATGTCATCGCTCTCGTCAAAGGTGCCGATCTCGACTTTGCCGTGCAGTTCGTCAACTACCGGTAGGCCACCAGCGAGAAAGATCGACCGCGTCCTGCCTGAGTCCCTGCCGGTCGCCAGAGGAGTAATCGAACGAATCCCTCCAGGCAAGCGCGTCGAACGGGCAGGTTTCAATGCAGATACCGCAATACATACACAAGCCGTAGTCGATGGTGAATTCATCGAGGACATTGAC
The DNA here is from genome assembly GCA_010029945.1 of Actinomycetota bacterium. Lineage (GTDB taxonomy): Bacteria > Actinomycetota > Actinomycetes > S36-B12 > S36-B12 > S36-B12. The sequence continues at coordinate 2,272 of RGQW01000075.1, forward strand.
GGTCCGTGGACGCCGTGCCCCTTCCTCGCTCACCGCTTCCACGTGCGATTCGAGGGAGATGCACCACGACGGGCACTCGCGCACGCACACCATGCACGATGTGCACGCTTCCGGCAGCAGGGCGATCACGTTCCGCTGAGGAGTTGAATCACTCATCGCGTGTCCATTCGGCCCGCACACCCGGGGGAAGTTTCTGACGCCTTCGACCAGTGGTCGACTCTTGCCCGGGCCACGGGGTCCTCACCCGCGCATCAAGAGCTGCGGTCTTGCGCATGGGAGATGACGCATCTCCGGCGCGCATTAACAACGCATTGGTTTGGGATCGACCCAGGAACTCGATTCCGAACATTTCGTGCGTCTCGCGTTCGTGCCAGTCGGCTCCCGGGAACCACGACGTGATGCTTTCGATCTCGGGACGCTCGCTATCGAGTTCACACCGCAGCATCTCCGAACGCGAGGAGCCGGGGTCGACCACATGCACCACAACGAACAGTGATTCGAGGGTATCCACCGCCGTCAACCAATCCACCACATCGCAGCCGCGAGCCGCGGACGCCGTGCACGCCGCCACCCACTCATCAGCAGCAATGTCGATGATCGCCGTCGTCTGCGTCACGCCGGAATCCTCGAATCCACGAGCCGTTCGAGCTCGACCACCAGCGCTTCCGGGCGGGGCGGACACCCGGGAACGTACGACGCGATCTCCTGGCCTGGGAACAGCGCCTCGATGCCCGGTCTGACGGTTGGGGCGTCCCAATACGGTCCGCCGCTGGTCGCGCACGCACCGAAGCTCACGATGATGACGGGGCCGTGCTGCGCGTGTTCGTCGAACAGGCGCACGAGGGCGGGTTCCACAGCAGTGGTGACCGTGCCGGCCACCACCAAGACGGTCACCGCCGCCGCCTGAGGAACGGTCTCGGACGCGACGAGCAGGCCTCGCTGACCGGCAGCCTCGACTTCCAAGGAGCAGCAGGCAAGGCCCGCGCTCGCAACGTCGACCGCCACATCGGGGCGGGATGCCAGGCGCCACACGCCGTGCAGGCTATCTGGACGATGACGGTGTGATCACGATTTACCGCTAACCTGGCCCTGCGACCCAAAAGTGAGCAAAATGCGACATACGGGCGCAGACCACGCAGCATTGCAAACAGCTAGATCTCCAGAAAGCCAGAGGAACCGACAGCATGGCCAAGCAGGTCGTCGAGGTCGACAGGGTCGTCATCCGTTTTGCAGGTGACTCAGGCGACGGCATGCAACTGACCGGGGATCGCTTCACCTCCGAGGCCGCCTGGATGGGCAACGATCTGTTGACCTTGCCCGACTTCCCCGCGGAGATTCGCGCCCCGGCCGGGACTCTGCCGGGGGTCTCGAGTTTCCAGCTCGCCTTCGCCGACCACGACATCACCACCCCCGGTGATCAACCGAATGTGCTCGTGGCCATGAACCCCGCCGCGCTCAAAGCCAACATCGCCGATCTGCCTCGCGGTTCCGACCTCATCGTGAATACCGACGAATTCACCAAGCGGAACGTGGAGAAGGTCGGTTACCACGAGAGCCCGTTGGACGACGATTCTTTGGAGGCGTACCGGCTCCACCCGATCGCTTTGACGTCGATGACCGTGGAAGCGCTCAAGGAATTCGACGTAACGAAGAAGGAGGCGGAGAGAGCCAAGAACATGTTCGCCCTCGGACTGCTTCTGTGGCTCTACCACCGGCCGACCGAAGGAACGATCGAATTCCTCGAAAAGAAATTCGCCAGCAAGCCGGAGATCATGAAGGCGAACATCGCAGCCTTCCAAGCCGGTTGGTCGTACGGCGAGACCACCGAGGAGTTCTCGGTTCAGTACGAGGTCAAGCCGGCCGCGATGCAACCGGGTACGTATCGCAATATCACCGGCAACCTGGCCTTGGCCTACGGCCTGATCACCGCATCTCATCAATCGGGTCTACGGGGACGAGATTGCCGGCATCGGGGCTGCACTGGGCGCTTCCTATGGAGGCTCACTCGCCGTTACCACCACGTCGGGTCCCGGGATCGCACTCAAGTCGGAGACGATCGGCTTGGCCGTGTCCCTCGAACTCCCTCTCATCGTCGTGGATGTGCAACGCGGCGGACCATCAACGGGACTGCCGACAAAGACCGAGCAGTCAGATCTGTTGCAGGCGATGTTCGGGCGAAATGGAGAATCGCCCGTGCCCATCATCGCTCCGCAGAGCCCCGCCGATTGCTTCGACGCCACCGTCGAGGCAGCGCGCATTGCCGTCACGTACCGAACACCGGTCTTTCTTCTGTCCGACGGGTACCTGGCCAACGGATCGGAGCCGTGGTGTCTTCCCGAGGTTGATTCTCTTCCGGTCATCGATCCTGATTTCGCGACCAAGCCGAACCATCAAGCCGAGGACGGGAGCGAGGAGTTCTGGGCCTACCAACGTGATCCTCAGACTCTGGCGCGCCCCTGGGCTATTCCGGGAACTGCTGGTCTCGAGCATCGCATCGGTGGCCTCGAGAAGGCGGACGGCTCGGGCAACATCTCCTACGATCCGGAGAACCACGATCACATGGTTCGCCTGCGTCAAGCGAAGGTCGACGCAATCGCGGACACCATCCCCGATATCGAGGTGGACGATCCCGGCGGCGACGCTCGCATTCTCATGCTCGGCTGGGGCTCCACGTACGGCCCCATCGGAGCTGCCTGCCAGATCGTTCGACGCTCCGGGGTCAAAGTCGCCCAGGCCCATTTGCGACACCTCAATCCTTTCCCTCGAAATCTCGGTGAGGTGCTCGCGTCGTATGAGCGGGTGGTCGTACCAGAGATGAACCTCGGGCAACTCAACATGCTGCTGAGGTCAAAGTTCCTCATTGACACCTACGGCTATAACCAGGTCCGCGGCCTGCCGTTCAAGTCTTCGGAATTGGTTGATGTCATTCGGGAGATCTCCGAGCAAATTGAGGAGTCGGCATGACGACTGATGCATTCCCCGCTCTTTCTTTGGTCCCTAAGACCGATGTAGAGATGAAGGCGAAGGACTTCAAGACTGACCAAGAGGTTCGCTGGTGTCCCGGTTGCGGCGACTACGCCATCCTCGCCGCCGTTCAAAGTTTCATGCCGGAGATGGGTCTGAAGCGCGAGAACATCGTCTTCGTCTCCGGAATCGGATGCTCGTCTCGCTTCCCCTATTACATGAATACCTACGGTGTTCACAGCATCCACGGACGCGCACCGGCGATCGCGACTGGCTTGGCCACTACCCGTCCGGATCTGTCTGTCTGGGTGGTGACTGGCGACGGTGACGCGCTCAGCATCGGAGGTAATCACCTCATCCACGCCCTGCGCCGCAACGTCAACTTGAAGATTCTGCTGTTCAACAACCGCATTTACGGCTTGACCAAGGGCCAGTACTCCCCGACATCGGAGCAAGGGAAAGTCACCAAGAGCACCCCGCAGGGATCGCTCGACTACGCCTTCAACCCCGTGTCGGTCGCACTCGGCGCGGAGGCGACTTTCGTGGCGCGGGCAATTGACTCTGACCGCAAGCATCTGACCGAGGTTCTCCGCGCCGCGGCTGCCCACGAAGGCTCCGCCCTCGTGGAGATCTACCAGAACTGCAACATCTTCAACGACGGTGCATTTGAGCCGCTGAAGGAGAACGACGTCCGAGAGGACCATCTCATCCGCCTCGAGCACGGCCAGCCGATCATCTTCGGGAACAACCACGAGAAGTGCGTCATCCGGGATTCGGATGGTCACCTGCAGGTGGTGAATGTCGAGGACGTCGATCAGTCTGAGGTGATCATTTTTGATTCCCACGCGAAGGACCCCGGCCTAGCCTTCGGGTTATCGCGTTTGTATAACCCACGGACTCTCACCAACACCCCGATCGGCATCTTCCGAGATGTCACCCACCGCGAGGCCTATGACCGGATGGCTCAGCAACAGATTGCGGATGTCATTGAATCCGAGGGCCCCGGGGATCTCCGCTCGCTGCTGCACGGCAGCGATACGTGGACCATCAACTGACCGTCACCCGCGAGGAGCCCGGCGCCCAGCACCGACTCGGGCTGCTCCTTGGCGTCGCAGCCTGGACCCTGTGGGGGCTCTTCCCCCTGTACTTCGCCCTCCTGGATGATGTCCCCCCACTGGAGGTCGTCGCTCACCGAGTTGTCTGGACACTCGTCTTTCTGGTGGTGATCATTTCCATCTCTCGACATTGGGCTGGGTTGCGACGAGCATTCAACCGCAGGACGTTCGCAATCCTGATGGGTGCGGCGGTCTTCATTTCCATCAATTGGCTTGTCTACGTCTATGCGATCGCGACCAATCAAGTCGTCCAAGCCTCCCTCGGCTACTTCATCAACCCGCTCGTGTCGGTAGCCCTGGGTATCGCCCTTCTCCGGGAAAGACTTCGACGGTTGCAATGGGTGGCCGTTGGCATCGCGATCGTCGCGGTGATCATCTTGACCCTCAGTTACGGTGCCCTGCCCTGGATCAGCCTGACTCTCGCCTTCAGCTTCGGCATGTATGGCCTGATGAAGAAGATGGCCAACATGAGTTCGACCCATAGCCTTCTGATCGAGACCGCCGCCCTGGCCCCGTTCGCTCTGGCCCTGATGACCATGTGGCACGGCAACGGTCAGGCGTCGTTCGCTCTCGGTGGATGGCAGACATCACTGCTGCTTGTTCTGCTCGGACCCGTGACCGCAATTCCGTTGCTCGCCTTTGGCGGAGCAGCCACTCGGATTCCCCTTTCCACACTCGGCGTCCTTCAGTACATCACTCCGATCTTGCAGTTCTCTATCGGCGTTTTTCTCTTCAACGAACCGATGCCGGGTTCTCGCTGGGTGGGATTCTTCTTCGTCTGGTCCGCACTTATCGTCTTCTCAACGGACGCCTTCCGCTACGCCCGCCAGCGCCGTCCAGAACCATCCGATGACCTGATTGACGAACTGGAAGTAACGGAGTCTCCCTAACCGTCACGGTGCATTCGATGCGCTTGGTGCGTTAGACCTGTTCGCCGCCGCGCAGGACACGTCAGCCGGTTCGATTCACCACGTAATCGCACAGTGCTTCGAGCGCGACCTTTGCATCTCCTGCCGGCAATGGTTCGAGGATCCGACGCGCGTCCCCCGCCCAACGGCGTGCCTCATCGCGCGCATCCTCCAGCGCCGGATGCTCCCGCAACAGCCGGAGAGCCTGCGCGTGATCGGCATCATCGGGAATCGGTCCCGACAAGAACGCGACGAGTTCGTCGTCGCCGGATTGATCGCTCGATTGCGCGATCAACGTGGCCAGAGTGGGTACACCCTCGCGCAGATCGGTACCCGGCAACTTGCCCGACTGCTCCGCGTCAGACGTGATATCCACAATGTCGTCCGCGAGTTGGAAAGCAACGCCGATGGCTTCACCAAAACGACTCAGTGTGTCGATCGTGGATGCTTCGGCTCCGGCCATCATCGCCCCGAACCGACCGGCCGTAGCGATCAACGAGCCGGTCTTATCCGACAGGACCTGCAAATGGTGCTTGACCGGATCGATGCCATCGTCCGGCCCCACCGCTTCGCGAATCTGGCCTGTGCACAGGCGCTCGAAGGTTTGCGCCTGAATGCGCACCGCCTCGGGGCCGAGGTCGGCCAAGATGTCAGACGCGCGAGCAAACAGAAAGTCACCGGTGAGAATCGCGATCGAGTTGTCCCAGCGTGCGTTCGCCGACGGGGCACCACGACGGAGCTGCGCTTCGTCCATGACGTCGTCGTGATACAGCGTGGCCAGGTGGGTGAGTTCGACGACGACC
>RGQW01000076.1 GCA_010029945.1 Actinomycetota bacterium
CGTGGACGACGTCTTGGCGAACACTCCGCTGTTCTCGGCCCTGGACGCCCACGGCGCGGAGGCTTTGCGGAGCTCGCTGAGCGAGATGAAGGTTTCCAAGGGCCAGGAGCTGTTCCACGAGGGTGAGCCTGGCGAGCACCTCTATCTGATTCTCGACGGAAAAGTGAAACTCGGCCACGGAGCTCCCGACGGTCGAGAGTCACTGATGGCCGTCCTGGGGCCGGGTGAGATGTTCGGCGAGTTGAGCCTGTTCGACCCGGGACTGCGCACCTCCACGGCAACCGCGCTTACCGACGCCATCGTCCTCGCCCTCGGCAACGATCAACTCATGCCCCTTCTCGAGGGTCGCCCCGCTGTGGCTGCCGCTCTCTTGCAGGCCCTGGCCCGGCGTCTCCGTCGCACCAATGAAGCGATGGCCGACCTGGTCTTCTCGGATGTACCCGGTCGCGTCGCGAAAGCCCTGATGGAACTCGGCGAGAAGTTCGGGACCCTCACACCGGACGGATTGCTCGTCACCCACGACATGACCCAGGAAGAGTTGGCCCAACTCGTCGGGGCATCTCGAGAGACCGTCAACAAGGCACTCGCCGAGTTCGGTCATCGTGGATGGATAAAGCTCGAATCGCGGCAGGTTCTGATCACCGACGTCGAGAGGCTCGGTAAGCGCGCTCGCTAGGCGTTGTCGAGAAACTCGGTCTGCGCCCGCACGGTCGCGATAGCTGCCGGTCTCACTTCCACCGGTATATCCGCGTACACGCGATCCACAATCTCTTCCACCGTGTTCGCTCCGGCCTTCATCACCGCAGAGATCTCATCCAATCGTTCGTGCCGATGCTTCAGGTACGCCTCGACAACGCCGTCTGGATCGTCGAGCGGGGGGCCGTGTCCAGGAAGCAGTGTCGCGATCTCGTGCTCTCGACATTCGTCAGCGAGCGCCTGCAAGCTCGCGAGGTAATCCGCGAGTCGCCCATCGGGGTGCGCCACCAGCGTCGTCCCTCGTCCGAGCACGGTGTCGCCGGTGAGGATGGATGTTCCCGCCACAAAACACACACTGTCCGACGAGTGGCCGGGCGTCGGCAGGACCCGCACATCGGCTCCATTGACCTCGAGCACAGCATCGTGCCGCAGGGTTCGCACATCGCCCGCGCCATCGTCGAGACGAGTGGCGTCCCAGGTATGTAGCGGGACACCGAGGTATCGGGCCAACTCGTGTGCCCCTTCAGCGTGGTCGATATGACTATGCGTCAGGACCACGGCTGTTGCTCGATTGTTTCGACGTTCCAACGCGTCGCCGATGGCGGCGTCGTGACCCCCGCTCAAAGGCCCGGGGTCGACGATGATGCACGACCCTGAGGCCTCCCCGACGATCCACGTATTGGTTCCATCCAGAGTCCACGCCGAAGGGTTAGGCGCCAGGACACATTCAGCCAGGTCAGACGTTGCACCCCCGGCCCACGGCATCGAGCTGCCGATCAGTGGGCGACCGCTCATCTCACGACCCCGACACCATCGGCGATCCGTCCGACTCTGCCCGATCGGGCCCGGCGACTCCGGAGACAAGCACGTCGTTGGTTTCTGCGTGCACGACATCCCACCGCCCATCGAGGCGCCGCCGAGGAAGTTTGGGCACCGGAGGCGCTGTCGCTTGTCCGTCGACGCGTCCTGATGCCAACGCCTCCAGGATCAACACCGTCGGTCGCAACATGGGGAGGAGTCCATCCCGATGACTATCGAGTGCTTCTGCAGGGTCGATCCAACGCATGGCAACGGCTTCGGTTGTCGTGAGCCGTCCAACCTCTTCGGTGTCCGCAACAAAGAAAGAGACGTCGAAGCGTTGATCCTCCACTTCCGGCGTCACCCATCGATCGAACAAGTGGCACACAGGCACAGCGATGTCGACTTCCTCTTTGGTCTCGCGAATCGCACACGCCAGCAGCGGATCGGCAGAAGCCAGATCGCCCTCGGAAACTCCACCTCCAGGAAAAACGTTCATTCCGGGTGCGAAGGACATCGTCATACTGCGCTCGAGAAGAAGGACCAATGCGCCGCGACGCAACACCACCGTTGCCGCCGGTCGCGCCACCGGAGGCGTCCACCGGCCATCTCTGGCGTGAACCGACTCCCAACGAGCCCGAACGTCCACTGCTAGTCGGTGACTTCGACGATCATTTCGATCTCGACCGGCGCATCTTTAGGAAGAACCGAGACCCCTACAGCCGATCGAGCATGGCTTCCCGCGTCACCGAAAATTTCGCCGAGCAGGTCACTCGCACCGTTGATGACCGTGGGTTGCCCCGAGAACGAGGGGTCGCTCGCGACGAACCCCACGACTTTGACGATGGATCGAATGTTGTCCAGCCCGCCAACAGCTGCCGCCACCGCGGCCAGCGCGTTCAGGATGCATACCCGGGCGCACTCCTGAGCTGTTGCTTCGTCTACTTCAGCCCCGACCTTTCCCGAGGCGATGAGCTCACCGCCCACAAGGGGCAACTGACCAGAGGTATAGACGTAGTTTCCACTGCGCTTCGCCGGGATATACGAGGCAAGAGGCGCCGCCACCTCCGGCAATTGGATACCCAGTTCCGACAAGCGAGCGCTGAACGACATCAACTCACCCTTCGATCGGTCTCTTGAGATACGCGACAACGTTCTCAGCATTGGGCCCGGGAACAACTTGCACAAGTTCCCACCCGTCTTGCCCCCACGTGTCGAGGATCTGCTTGGTGGCATGGATGAGCAGAGGCACCGTTGCGTATTCCCACGTCGTCATGCCGGCAAGGGTAGCCGGTGAGAGTGAGGCACTCCGACCTGCGGCAATAGAGTGGAGCGATGTCTCCCACCCTCTGGCCTGACGTGTCTTTGCACGTCGTCTCCGGCAAGGGAGGCACCGGCAAGACCACGGTTGCCGGGGCGTTGGCGATGGCTCTGGCTCGCGATGGTCGACGAACATTGCTGATGGAGGTCGAGGGTCGTCAAGGAATCGCTCAACTGTTCGATGTTCCACCGCTTCCGTACGAAGAGCGCAAGGTCGCCGTCGCTCCCGGGGGTGGCGAGGTCTGGGCTCTCGCTGTCGATCCCGAAGACGCACTCCTGGATTACCTCGAGATCTTCTACAACCTCCGGCGCGCGGGATCTGCTCTTCGCCGCATGGGTGCTGTCGATTTCGCCACGACGATCGCACCAGGCTTGCGAGACGTTCTCCTGACCGGCAAAGCATGCGAAGTGGTTCGGCGCGCCGAGAAGCAGGCGGCCGACGCCTACGACGCCGTCGTCCTAGACGCCCCGCCCACAGGGCGCATCACACGCTTTCTGAATGTGAACAACGAGGTGTCCGGTCTGGCAAAAGTGGGACCGATCAGGAATCACGCTGACCTAGTGATGAGTGTCATCGCCTCACCCCGGACGGCCGTTCACCTCGTCACCCTGTTAGAAGAGATGCCCGTGCAAGAAACCATCGATGGAGTTGCCGAGTTGCAGGCCGCCTCTCTTCCCGTCGGCGGGGTTCTGGTGAATATGGCGCGCCCACCGAGACTCACGGACATCGAAATGGATCAAGCCCTCACCAGAGGCTTACCGATCAAGGAGATCGAGCGAGGCTTGCACGACGCTGGCGTGACCTCTGACATCGAGCGAGCCGCGCACGTACTCGCCGGAGAGGGGCGCGACCATGCCCTGCGGATGCAGCTGGAGCAGCAAGAAATTACCCGTCTCGACGCCCTGGACGTTCCCGTTCTTCAACTGCCATACGTCCCTGGTGGGATCGATTTGAGTTCTCTGTACGAGTTGGCGTCTGTGCTCAGCGATCAAGGAGCGTCGCTGTGACACCCGAGGCGCTGCACGTCGACGACATTCTCGATGACCCTTCGATTTCGATCATCGTGTGTACCGGAGCGGGCGGAGTCGGCAAGACAACCACGGCAGCTGCCCTCGGGTTACGAGCGGCGCAACGCGGCCGACACGTGTGCGTCTTGACCATCGACCCAGCTCGCCGACTCGCGCAGGCGATGGGGTTGACCGAACTGGACAACACCCCACGGCAGGTCACGCAGGACACAGGCGACGGCTCGCTCCACGCGATGATGCTCGACATGAAGCGCACCTTTGACGAAGTCGTCGAAGCGCACGCAGATCCCGAACGCGCGGCACAGATACTCGAGAACCCGTTTTATCAGGCGTTGTCATCGTCGTTTGCGGGTACGCAGGAGTACATGGCAATGGAGAAATTGGGGCAGCTGCACACGCAACCCGATGCCCCGTGGGACTTAATCGTGGTGGACACGCCTCCCTCCCGTAGTGCCCTGGATTTCCTTGACGCTCCCGCTCGCCTGGGATCGTTTCTGGACGGTCGCTTCATCCGAATACTCACAGCGCCCGCCCGAGGAGCCGGTCGCGGCTTGGGCAGGCTTGCAGCCGCCGGTTTCGGAATCTTTACGGGAGTTCTGGGGAAGATCCTCGGCGCTCAAGTGCTCACCGATGTCGGAACCTTCGTTGCGGCCATCGATACGACCTTCGGTGGATTTCGGGAGCGTGCGGATGAGACGTTTCGTCTCCTTCAACAAGACTCCACTCGGTTCCTCGTTGTCGCCGCTCCCGAACCAGACGCGATGCGCGAGGCGTCCTACTTCGTTGAACGACTCCGATCAGAGGACATGCCGCTCGGAGGGTTGATTGTGAACAGGGTTCAGGCCATCGACGTGGAGATCATGACCGCGGAGACCGCCCTCGCTGCCGCCGAGCGGCTGACCCACGATTCGGGTGACGAGGTTTTGACGGCGCGGCTGTTGGCACTACATGCTGATCGATTAAGAATCCGGGAACGTCAACAGCACATAACCGAGCGCTTTACCGGCGCACACCCCGGCGTTGCCGTCGCCCAGGTGCCGGCTCTCGCAGGTGACGTGCACGACATGACTGGCCTGTCAGAAATTGGTGAACTCCTCTGCACGCCGCGTCCCGGCTAACACCGAGAAGCGTGCGTCTAGGCACCCAGCGTCAACGCCGTCAGCCCACCCGGAAACTATGAGGCGCGTGTGGGGGCGAAGATGTCGCGCCGCTCGTATTCCGTCTGCGCGGTCTCGAGTAGGTTCCGCCACGACGTCACGTGAGGACGTCGGCGCAAAAGTGCGCGCCGCTCCCGCTCTGTCATGCCTCCCCAGACACCGAATTCCACGCGATTGTCGAGTGCATCCGCGAGACATTCGGTTCGGACTTCACACCCCATGCAGATGGCCTTCGCGCGGTTCTGCGCGGCGCCTTGAACGAAAAGAGAGTCGGGATCGGTGGTGCGGCACGCCGCTCGCGCGGCCCAGTCGGTGTCCATGGACACAGGGTTTCCTCCTCCACGTCGAACTGGACTTGCCCTCTAGTGGTGGCAGAAGGTACGCCCCACAGCCCCCCTAGGCTAGGCTCGAAATAACTATTTTTAAATAGTTATTTTTTTGCATCATCAGACGCACCATCCGCCCCTAGGGGAATCGGAGCACCAGGGGCCCTTTCTGCTACACGACAGGTACGTTTCCGAGATACAACTGCGACACGTCGCACCATGTCTTGGCCCACTACTGACGCGTTCGTGACCGCATTCCTTCGCTCTGTCTGGGCTCTTCGCCGACGGCTAATCGTCCGATTCAGCACAGGGAATCGCTCATTCTGCGCTCCCGCCCCGGCACCGCTACCGCCGTGATCGGAACCAGCGCGCATACCCTGGACGTCCCATGTCTGTGACCTCCGATCAACCACGGCGGCGAATCACACCCTTCGGGGTGGTCGGCCGCCTTCTGGCGTTCGCCGTTGGCTCCGTGATCGCCGGTGTCATCGTTGGTCTGATGCTCCTGCCTTTCGCCGGTGCCGCAGGCGTCGTCACCCGGGACGTCATTTCCGACTTCGAGTCCCTGCCGGTGTCACTGAGTACTCCACCGTTGCCCGAGCGGTCCGTCATTTTGGCCTCAGACGGCTCGCTCCTCGCGACGTTGTATTACCAAAACCGCGTCGAGGTGCCCTTGAACAGCATCGCCCCGGTCATGCGCCAGGCGATCATCGCTATCGAAGATGCGCGTTTCCTCGAGCACAACGGCGTCGATGCCCGGGGTGTCGTTCGCGCCCTTGCGCGCAACACAACTGCGGGGGGCATCGAGCAGGGGTCGTCGACCTTGACCATGCAGTACATCAAGAACGTTCTCGTTAATCAGGCAACATCCGCCGAAGACCTCGAACAAGCACGGGGCGATAGCTTCACCCGCAAGATCCGCGAAGCACGTCTGGCTCTCGCCTTGGAAAAGCGCTTCAGTAAAAGCGAGATCCTGGCTCGCTACCTGAACATCGCCTACTTCGGGTCCGGGGCATACGGAGTTGAAGCGGCCGCTCGACGCTACTTCTCCAAACCGGCAGCAGATTTGAACTTGGTCGAAGCGGCCACTCTGGCCGGCATCGTGAAAGGACCCACGGCCTACGACCCGCTGCGCAATCCTGAGAACGCCACGCAACGACGGAACGTGATCCTGCAACGAATGGCGACCGTCGGGTTCATCACCACCAAGCAGTCCGCGCGCGCAGCGGCGATACCGATGGAGGACGTGCTCAACCCAACCCGGACATCCAACGGGTGCACGACGTCATACGCCCCCTTCTTCTGCGACTACGTTCTACAAACGATCCTGACCGACGAGGCTTTCGGCGAAACCCCAGAGGAGCGAGAAGTTTTTCTTCGGCAAGGCGGCTACACGATTCGCACCACCCTGGACCCGAAGGTCCACCGGTCCGCCACCGACACTGTCAACGAGTTCATTCCACCGGACGACGACAGCCGCAAGGCAGCAGCCGTTTCGATGGTGGAGCCTGGGACCGGAAACATCATCGCCATGACGCAGAACCGAACGTGGGGTACGTCTGGCGTCGGTAAAACCACCTACAACTACAACACGGATCGCTCCATGGGCGGCACCATCGGCATGCAGGCCGGGTCGACCTTCAAGATCTTCACGCTGGCCGCTGCCCTCGAGGCTGGCATCTCGCCCTACGAGCCGATCAACTCTCCGAGCCCCGCAACATTCGAAGGTTTCGTCAACTGCGACACCGGTGTTCCCTTCCCCACCGTCACCGTCAACAACTCCACCACGAGTGGCTTCTTGACCATGGCGCAGGCAACCGCGTTCTCCACCAACACGTACTTCATGGCCATCGAAGAGCGAACGGGTATCTGCCGAGTCGCGGAGATCGCCGAATCGATGGGGGTCTACACCGGCAGCGGTGACGAACTTCCCCGCGTTCCCACACTCACTCTCGGGGTCGCCGAAGTCACTCCTTTGGCAATGGCGAATGCGTACGCCACCTTCGCCGCCCACGGCGTGCACTGCGAGCCGCGAAGCATCCTCGAAGTCCGCGACCGCAATCAGAAACGACTCCCCGTCCCCGAAGAGAAATGCACCCAAGTCATCGACCGTCCGGTCGCCGACTCGGTCACCGAACTCCTATCCGGTGTCGTGGACGGGCCCATCGCCGGACGAACAGGCTCACGGATGTCTCTCGCACCTCAGCCGGTCGCCGGGAAGACGGGAACGACCAACGAGTCGGCTGCCGTCTGGTTTGCCGGCTACACCCCGCATGTGGCGGCGGCCGTCTGGATCGGAGATCCACGCGGCGGCTTCGCCTACCCGTTGAAGGACATCACGATCAACGGCACGTATTACCGACAGGTCTTCGGTGGCACCCTCGCTGGCCCCATTTGGAAAGCCAGCATGGAAGCGGCCCTGGCGGACAAGCCGATCGAAGAGTTCGTCTTGAGCACCGATCTGCCGACGTCCGTCTTCGACGTTAATGAGATTCCCGACCTCACCGGCATGGCGACACCGGAGGAGATATTCGCGGCTCTTACCAAGGTCAACCTCGAACTCGGCGATATCAGCGAAGTGGATTCTCCGGAACCCGCCGGCACCGTTCTCTCCCAAAAGAGCGTGGACTTCACCGGGACGAATGTCGAAGGTGACATCGGTCAGGGCAGGGACACCAGAGAAG
>RGQW01000077.1 GCA_010029945.1 Actinomycetota bacterium
TCGGGCATGGGCCTGTGGGGCGTCATCGCAGTCGCGGCGATCGTGTCGTTGATCGTCGGGTCTTTCGCAGGGCTCGCTGGTTACGTTGTCGGTCAAGCGGTGGACTCAGCGAATTCGACGAGTTCTGCAACTCTCGCAGCGCCGGCTCCTCAACCATCGACTATCCCGTCGGACCCGATCCCCGCGGATCAGATGCCGGAGTCGGTGTCGGAGATGGTGTCTGCGGTTCTTCCCGGGGTGGTCTCCATCGCTATCGAGAGTGGCGATGAGCGCGGCAGCGGATCCGGCTTTGTGATTCGTCCAGATGGATACATCTTGACCAACAACCACGTCGCTGCCCCCGCGGCCGATGGTGGATCGTTGAGAGTCTTCTTCGAGAACGGCGACAGCGCGGACGCGGAGATTATCGGCCGAAACTCCGCATACGACCTGGCGGTGTTGAAGATCGACGCGGACAATCTTCCGGTTGTTCGTTTGGGAGACTCCGATGCGGTCACGGTTGGGGATCTCGCCGTCGCCATTGGAGCGCCGCTGGGTCTTCAGGGAACGGTGACCGCCGGCATCATCTCCTCCCTGGATCGACCGGTGACCGCCGGTGGTCAAGGAGAGATGGCCTACATCAACGCGTTGCAAACCGACGCGGCGATCAACCCGGGGAACTCCGGTGGGCCGCTATTGAACAGTGCGGGGCAGGTAATCGGCGTGAACTCAGCCATCGCCACGTTGGCGCCGACGTTCACCGGTGAAGCCGGGTCGATAGGTCTCGGGTTCGCGATCCCGGTGAATTCCGCGCGACGCATCGCCGAGGAGATCATCGCAACGGGTGACTCCAAGACACCCATCATCGGCGTCACGCTCGACACGTCCTACACCGATGGTGGATCTCGGATCAGCGAGGTGAATCCGGGTGGGCCGGCGGAAGCTGCCGGACTACGCAGCGGCGACATCATCACTGCTCTCGCGGGACGAGAGACGACCGACTCGACAGAGCTTGTCGTGGCGATCCGGGACTTCGCTCCTGGAGACACCGTAAGCATCACCTACCTGCGCAGCGGGGAGTCCCAGACCGTCGATCTCGTTCTTGGTGGCTCGGAAGACATCGGTTGAGATGTTCGACATCGGCATCGGTGAATTGGTCGCCCTCGCGGTGATCGGGCTGCTGATCTTCGGGCCCGAACGGCTGCCCAAGGCAGCCGCTGATGCCGGCCGTTGGGTGCGCCAGATTCGCGAGATGGCATCGTCGGCGCGCAAGGAGATCGTGGACTCCGCCGGCGTCGACCTGGCGGACTCAGTCAACAGTGTCAAGAGCTTGAGTGAACTGCATCCCAAGCGCCTAATGTCCGGGCTCTTGGACGACGATGAGGTAACGGCGTCGTCGGGTGCAACGGATTCCGGCGACAGCGGCACACAGAAGGACGCGAACAAGAAGCCAGCGCAGACCTTCGACCCGGATCTTTCCTAAGCCGGATCTTCCCTGAGCCTTCTCACGGACGTTGCGGTCAGGCGCGGCCGGCTCGCCGTGATCAGCGTCCGGTAGGCGAAATACCCAATTGCATTCCGGCGAGGCCGCGGGGTCGGGCTCCTAGGTGCGCGGCGATGTCCGTCAGCGCGATACTCGCCGGAGCCTGCGGCTCAGAAATGACCAGAGGGTGTCCGCTGTCCCCACCCTCGCGGAGTCGCGGGTCGAAGGGGATCTTGCCGAGGACGGGTACCTCGGTCCCGAGTGTCGACGTGAGTTGCTGGGCAACGAGGTCGCCCCCGCCCACACCGAAAAGATCCATCGGCTCCCCGCAGTGCGGACACGGAAAGGAACTCATGTTCTCGACGACACCGAGGACCTTCTGGTGAGTCTGCTCGGCGAGGGTTCCTGCCCGTACCGCCACATCCGATGACCCCAACTGCGGTGTCGTCACCACGATGATCTCCGCATGCGGCAGCAGTTGAGCGGTGGAAATCGCAATGTCTCCGGTACCGGGGGGCAGGTCCAAAAGCAGAATGTCGAGATCTCCCCACCACACATCGGACAGGAACTGCTCGAGGGCTCGGTGCAGCATCGGCCCGCGAAACGCCACGGGCGTCTCGACTCCTCCCGGTTTGAACGGCAACATCGACATAATCCGGACCCCATGAGCCTGCGGTGGCATCAGCATTCCCTCGACCATCGTCGGAGGGTTCGTGGCGCCGAGGATGCGAGGTATGGAGTGTCCGTACACATCGGCGTCGAGCAGGCCGACGCTCAGGCCCTGGCCCGCGAGAGCGACAGCGAGGTTCGCGGTGACCGAAGACTTGCCGACGCCACCCTTCCCGGAAGCGATCGCGAAGATTTTGGTGGTCGATCCAGGTTGGGTGAAGGGGATCTCGCGCTGATCATGACCGCGGAGAAGCTTCTTCAGGTCGGCGCGCTGCTCGTCGCTCATGACGTCGAGCTCGACATTCACCGTCGAAACGTCGGGCACCTGCATTACTGCCTCGACCACGCGATCTGTGATGGTGCTGCGCATGGGACAGCCCTCGACCGTGAGGTAGATGCCGACATCGACGACACCACCGTCGTGAATGTCGACGCCCTTGAGCATGCCGATCTCGGTGATCGGCCGGTGGATTTCAGGATCGTGAACGGTCGCGAGTGCCGCGTGGATGGCGTCGGCGTCAGGGTGAGTGGGCACGCCCCGATGGTATTGGCCGACTAGGCGGGGGGCGAATTCTCCGAATCGGCGTCGGTTGCCGACGTCGAGGTCCGGGGACGGTCATCGGATTCGCGTGAGTTCACACCACCGGAATCCACAGCGCTGGAATCCATATCGGGCCGATCGACTTCAAGTTGATCCAGGCGAGTCATGATGGCGTCCAGGGCCTCGCGTACTTCACTGCGGACGTAGTCCCGGGTCGCGAGTTCTCCAAGAGACGTGCGTAATGAGGCCACCTCGCGGGCGAGATAGTCGCTATCGGCGAGCATTCGCTCATTGCGCTGACGATCCTCTTGATACTGGACACGGTCGCGATCGGTTTGCCGGTTCTGGGCGAGAAGAATCAGGGGTGCCGCGTAGGACGCCTGGACCGACAGCAGCAGTGTCAAGAAGATGAACGGGTAGGCATCCGGCTGGATTCCCCCCGGCGCGAAGACGTTGAAGGCAACCCACATCAAGATGACGACCGTCATCCAGGCGATGAAGGCCCAGGAGCCGATGAACCGGGCGGCCCGTTCTGATATGCGGCCAAAGCGCTCGGAGTCGTAACTGGAGCGAATTCCGCGGGTCGTCTCGATGGGCTGGTCGACGGCGCTGTGACCGCGGCGGCCGGCGCTAGCCATCGGATGCTCCCGGGGTCGATGGCCCATCGTTGGTGCCGGCAGTGGTCTCCACCCGGTCGGGTCCAACCTGCTCGCGCCAGTTCGCCGGCAGCATGTGGTCCACCACGTCATCGATGGTGACAGCACCGACGAGATGGTTGTCCTCGTCGACGACGGGAACAGCGACAAGGTTGTAGGCGGCGAAATCGCGGGTCACGTCGGCCAGCGGGGTGTCAGGTCGAACAGGGTCGACACTGGTGTCCAGCAGCGATGAGATCAAGGTCGACGGCGGCTCGCGAAGCAGCCGCTGAAAGTGACACGTGCCGAGATACTTGCCGGTCGGGGTTTCCGTTGGTGGACGGCAGACGTACACCTGGGCGGCGAGGGCGGGTGGAAGGTCGGCTTGTCGAATGCTTGCCAGAGCCTCGGCGACCGCGGCATCGGGGGGAAGGATTACAGGCTCGCTGGTCATCATGCCGCCGGCAGAGAACTGGTCGTACGTCATCAAACGGCGAATATCCTCCGCCTCTCCAGGCTCCATTTCCTCGAGAAGAAATTCGGCTTGATCGGGGGGTAGCTCGGAGATGAGGTCCGCGGCGTCGCCGGGATCCATCTCCTCGAGAACGTCGGCGGCACGTTCGCGATCCAGCGCCTGCATGATTTCCACCCGATCTTCATCGACGAGTTCCTCGAGCACGTCAGCAAGTCGCTCGTCGTCGAGTTCTCGCGCTACTTCCAGTCGTCGCTTGGGTACCAACGTGTGTAGTAGCGACGCGACATCGGCCGGTCGCAGGGAATCGATAGACGCGAGAAGTTGTTCTGCTGGCTGAGCGGTTTCCGGCAGGGAGAGTCCGGTGACGTCTGGCCATTCGACCATGAAGCGTTCGGACCGCCGACGCAACCCGGTTCCCGGCCGGCGCACAAAGAGCGAGTCGACCAACCACTCCCGGCTTCGGGTAGTGGTGACACCGATATCCACGACCCGCACCTGCTCGCCGGATTCGCGGAGCGTGATCGAGTGGTCGAGGAGCTCGGCCGTGGCAAGTGATTCGTTTCGGCGCTGCTCGAATCGACGAAGGTTCACGGTTCCCGTGACGATCACCTGACCGGCGTCAATGGCGGTGACTTTCGTCATGGGCACGAATATGCGGCGCCGGGGCGGAACCTCCACCACTAGTCCGGTCAGACGCGGTGGGTTGTCACCGATACGCAGAACGACGACGGCATCACGCACCTTTCCGACCTGATCGCCTCGTGGGTCGAGCACGCCCAGGCCCGCCAAGCGAGCGAGGAAAACGCGGCTGGTGTTCGTCGTCATGCGGATCAGGCTACCGTCAGCGCGGAGTGTTCCTGCCGAGTCGAAGTGAGGAACGCATCGGAAAGGGGCAGGTGTGATGTCTGACGGTTCCGCGCCACCGTCCGGCCTGTCTCGGCCGCCGGCTCCGGATGTGGTGCGGCTGGGTGTGGCCGTTGTCTTCATTTCGCTCAGTGGGCCGATGATCGCGGCGACAGCGGCGCCCGTCCTGGCCATTGCGTTTTGGCGATGCCTCATCGGAAGTGGCATCACGGGGGTGTGGGTGATCGCGCGTCGGTGGAGTTCGCTCGGCGCTTTGACCAGGCGGGAGATCCGGCTGACGGTGATCGCGGGTGTCTTCCTGGGGTTGCACTTCGCAACGTGGATTCCCTCGTTGACGTTGACCACGATCGCGGCGTCGACGGCCCTGGTGGCAACACAGCCGATCTGGGCCGCATTGATCGCTCGGGCAACGGGTGTGCGAATTTCTTCTCGAGTGTGGATCGGAATTGCTATCGCCTTCTCGGGAGTGATCGTCCTAACCGGAGTGGATCTGTCTGTCGATCCCGCGCACCTGTGGGGTGATGCGCTCGCCCTGGTGGGGGCCGTGTTTTCCGCCGCGTACGTGTCCGTCGCGGAGCGAGTCCGAAAGACCGTGGACACATCGACGATGACGTTCGTTCTCTACGCCGTCTCAGCGTTGACGATTCTCCCGCTCGTATTCATCTTCGGTCAGCAACTCGTGGGCTTCGATGCCCAGGCCTGGGCCTTGATCCTTGCGGTGACGCTCGGCGCGCAACTACTCGGTCATTCGATGATGACCCGGGTGCTCTCGAGTACATCGGCGACGGTTGTCTCGCTGGCCATCTTGTTTGAGATGCCGGGGGCCACCCTGGTTGCTGCCATTTGGCTGGGCCAGGTGCCCCCGTTGGCGTTGCTCCCTGCTGCCGCGTTGATCCTTGCGGGCCTGGTGATCGTGATCAAAGCCGCGGATCGTGGTCCCGCTGCCGCCACGGTTACCGAGACTTCTCCCATGTGAGTATCGAGCTCAACGGCAGCAAGATGAGCGCCGCTACGACGGTGACGCTGATACCCCACGCCACCGAAAAGTTCTCGGCGATGACACCGACGATGAGTGGTGCGGTGACGAAACCGGCACGCGACAACCAGCTGATCGTGGCAACGCCCGTGGCCGGTCGGATACCGGGCAGGTGAGCTGCGGCTCGCATGGCGGCGGGAAACAACGTGGCGACGCCAAATCCGGTAACAGCACAGCCGATCATGAACAGCCATGGTGATTGCGCGAGAAGTGACAGCCCGAGAACGACGGCGGTGCCGGACATGGCGACCCGCGTCCAGCGACGCTCACCGAGGGCATCGACGATCCGATCCCCGCTGAAGCGTCCGATCGTCATCGCCACGGTGAAGGCGACGAATCCCCATCCGACGGTAGCGCTGGGTGCGCCGATGTCGGTCAGATAGATCGAACTCCACCGTCCGGGAATGTCCTCGATCATGACAGCGAGAATGATGAAGAGCCCCAGGCCCCAGATGATCGGCCGGTGGAGAACGCGGGTCGCGGCTGACCGCTCGTCGGCATGCGCCGGGCCGGTCGCCAAGAAAGAGCTTGGGTCTGGTTGGGCGTCACCGATGGGATCGTCGGTGGTCTCCAGATATGAATCGGGGTCTTTGCCGGGAAGCAGCCAGGGCCGCGCCACCAGCACGAGCACGGCGCACAGAAAGGCGACCGCGGCCAGCATCCACGCGATCGGTAACGAGATAGCCGCGGTCGCGACCCCAATGAGGCCTCCTGCGACGGCTCCCAGAGACCAGTAGCCGTGGAAGGTGTTCAAGATCGAACGGTGGACACCCGTTGCCCTCATCTCATGTTGAACCCGCATGGCATGTGAGTTCATGGCGGCATCCATGACGGCGTCGAGGCCGCCGACCAGCAGAAGTACAAACCCCAGAGTCCAGGCGCCGGGCGCCAGACCGATGAAGGGAAGGATCGGAGCGACGATGAACAGCGCCGCCATCGCAACCCGCTGACTGCCCCAGCGGTGAATGAGGGGACCGGCGGATACTCCGGCGGCGATACCGCCGGCGGCTCCGGCGGCCAAGGCGGCACCTACCGCCACATCGGTCAAGGAAATGTCAGCCTGCAGCTCAGCCAGTCGCGGAAGCCATGCGGACAGCGTGAGCGCGTTGGTGAAGAAAAGCACGGAAACGGCGATACGTGCTTTACGTACAGCGTCGTCGGCCCCGCGCGGCTTGCTCACGCGGCTGAATCTAGGGCACGCAAACGCGGGCGCTACAGCACAGGCACGGATCGCTGCGCCGGTGCCCGAGCCGGGCCCGGCTAGGCTGGAGAGGCGTTGTGTGCGTGGGGCTAACCCAGAAACCGTCGATGCCAAGGAGTGAATTCGGTGACCGATGTCGCAAGAAGCATCAGACCTCGGCGCTCGAACCTCGCGGTGCCGGGCTCGAGCCCGAAGATGCTGGACAAAGCCAAAGGTCTGCTGGCAGACCAGGTGTTCATGGACATCGAGGACGCGGTGGCTCCGCTTGCCAAGCCGGATGCCCGGAAAAACATCGTGGCTGCTCTCAACGAAGGTGGCTACGACGGAAAAGTGCGCTCGGTTCGAGTGAACGACTGGACCACCGAGTGGACGTACCTGGACGTCATCGAGGTCGTTTCCGGCGCGGGAGCCAACCTCGACTGCATCATGCTCCCCAAAGTGCAAGGCCCCGAGCAGATCCGCGCCTTGGACATGCTGCTCACGCAGATCGAGAAGTCCGAAGGCTTGGACGTTGGGCGCATCGGTATCGAAGCGCAGATCGAGAACGCCATGGGTTTGACCATGGTGGACGAGATCGCCGCCGCCAGTCCCCGAGTGGAGACGATCATCTTCGGGCCCGCTGATTTCATGGCCAGCATCAACATGAAGTCTCTGGTTGTCGGCGAACAGCCTCCCGGATACGACGTCGGAGACGCGTACCACTACATCCTGATGCGAATCTTGATGGCGGCTCGCGCATACGACAAGCAGGCGATCGATGGTCCCTACCTGCAAATCAAGGACCTCGACGGCTACACCCGAGTCGCGGAAAGAAGCGCTGCCCTCGGCTTCGATGGCAAGTGGGTGCTGCATCCAGATCAAATCGCAGCGGCAAACGAGATCTTCTCGCCGCGTCAAGACGACTACGACCACGCAGAACTCATCCTCGACGCTTACGAGTGGTACACCTCGGCGGCCGGCGGTGCGCGTGGAGCCGCCATGCTCGGTGACGAGATGATCGACGAGGCATCGCGAAAGATGGCACTGGTGATCGCCGGCAAGGGCCGCGCCGCCGGTATGCAGCGCACCCAAACATTCGAGCCTCCTCAGTCCTGATGGCGCGCCGCACCGACATGACTCGGG
>RGQW01000078.1 GCA_010029945.1 Actinomycetota bacterium
CCTCATCGTCACTGATGGAAGCCGGCCTGCTGGGTGGAACGGTGGGCCCAGTCACGGGTGCGTCACTGTCGCCGAGCACCTCGTCCGTGGGTACGTCGTCGACCGGTTTGCCGATGCGCCGCGCGGAGGAGACCCGCACCGCTATCCGTCCGGCAGGTGCGAGGCCTTTCGCGTGCCGCAGAGCTGGAGCGACGACTCGAACGGGCTGTCGGGTGACAACGAATTCTCCGGCAGAGCGCAGCAGGGTTCGGTGGCGTCGCTGCACGCCGGTCGTCATGGGCACGGCGAGATAGTCAGCCCGCACCGGTCCACGCCAATCGTGAACCGATGAGCCTGGTTTCTCAGCCATGCTCTGCTCCTCCCGCCGTGTGTGCGAGTCGCTGCGACTGCTCGAGCAGACGGCCTCGGATCTGGTGAGGTAGGTCGAGGAGTGTGTCGAGCGGCCAGTGAAGGTAGAAGGCCAAGGCTCCTACCTCCTCCCACAGCAGGTCAGCCTCGGCCGTCGTCATTCCCCCGGGCCATCACCTGCCATGTCAACAGCGAAGTCGGTGGAGCAGGAAGGGCAGGTCACTTCTATGAGGGTGTGCCCCTCGGAGTTGATCTGACGGTAGAGGTCCTGAAGGAACGCCAGATCCGTTGCCCACAGGCCGCCCATGACCTGGTCATCGATGGTCGGGACGTCACCGAGTTTGGTGACAACTCGTGCGAGAAGCACCAGACTCAAGAAGGCGTCGTTCTCCCGCACCTTGGGGTCGAGCAGGGGAACCAATTCGTCCCTCGCCGTCGCCAACCGCATCGTCCCCTCGCGGTGCACACGACCGTCGGCGTCGACGTATCCCCGGGGAAGGACGAAATCG
Organism: Actinomycetota bacterium; assembly: GCA_010029945.1. Classification (GTDB taxonomy): domain Bacteria; phylum Actinomycetota; class Actinomycetes; order S36-B12; family S36-B12; genus S36-B12. The sequence continues at coordinate 858 of RGQW01000078.1, forward strand.
AAGGTGGTCTGGAATACGTCTTGTGCCGAAGACATAAGTCCCTCCGATTTACGTTGTCGTCATATCGACAAAGCTCAGGTTGATCGTCATTTGGATCGCGCTTGCCTCTCCTGCGGAAAGGGAGCCGTAGTCGATGCTGGAAACGAGAACCTCGGTGAACTCCATCGTGAGCACCGTCGAACCCGTGGTGTCCTTGTACAAGAGCTTCGCCGTCTTGCGAGCACTCGATTGATCGCCACCGAGGCCGCTCATGATCCATCCGGTGACGGCCTGGTCGCCGGTGTTCAACACGGAAATGGACATCTCACCGGATTGGTTGGGTCCGTACATCTTCTGGTTGACGTACTTGCCATCGGGTGTCATCGACTTGGTCTCGATGACCGGCGCGTTCTTGCTGATGCTGTTGACCGCCACCACATTCGGGATCGTTGTTCCGTCCACGGAGAACTCAAACGAGAATGCGGTTAAGGCGTCTCCTCCTGTTAGTGCCATGACTCATGTCTCCAATGCTGGTGTGGTGGTTAGTCGCTGATTGAGGCGCCGCCCGAGAACTGGGCGAGGCGGAAGATGACGAATTCTGCGGGCTTCACGGGTGCGACCCCGATCTCGACGATGACCATGCCGGCATCGATGCTCTCGGCGGTGTTGTTCTCTCCGTCGCACTTGACGAAGAACGCCTGGCCGGCCTTCTCGCCGAAGAGCGCACCGCTGCGCCATTCGTTCACCAAGAAGGCGCTGATGGTGCGGCGAATGCGACCCCACAAGCGCTCGTCGTTGGGCTCGAATACACACCACTGCGTGCCTTGAAGGATGGACTCCTCGAGGTAGTTGAAGTAGCGACGGACGTTCACGTAACGCCACTCGGCATCACTGGAGAGTGTGCGACCGCCCCAGACGCGAATTCCTCGACCGGGGAACGACTTGATGGAGTTCACGCCCATCGGGTTGAGCATGTCCATCTCGCCGCGGGTGACCGCAAGTTCCAGTCCGGTGGCACCCTGAATGACCTCGTTGGCCGGAGCCTTGAAGACACCGCGGGTGTCGTCGTTGCGGCTCCACAGACCCGAGAGGTGTCCGCTCGGTGGGAAGTAGACGTCATGGCCGACGGTCGGATCGAACATCTGGATCCATGGCCAGTAGAGCACCGCGAACTTGGAATCAAAGTTGGTGGTCGTCTCTCGCCACTCGGATGCCTGCTGGGCGTTGAGTCCTGCAGGGGTGTCGAGGATGGCCATCCGGTTACCCATGAGTTCGCAGTGGGAGACCATCGCCGTTTGGACCGCGACGACACCCTCGGTGTCGATCAGACCCTGCCGGTGAGCCGTCATGAGATCGGGCGCGACGATCATGGTGATCTCTTCGATCGCCTCGAACGCAGCGAAGCCAGTCCTCTTGGCAGGGTCGCCGACGACCGACTCGGTCGCCACGGTGGGCACAGCGACGTCGGATGGGATGGACAAGCTCACTGCGCCGGTAGCGAGTCCGTCCTTGAGGACGTCGGCCGCCACATCGAGCCCTTCGATGGTGACCAAGCGGGAGCGGGTGTTGACGGCAGTGGCGATGTTGCTCGAACCGGCGCCGGTGGTCACCGAGTGGTAGGTCTCACTCGGGCCGTCCTGCGCAGAGATCGTGACGTCGAATTTCCCCGAGTCCGGATCCGCACCTGCTGCGGGCTCCACGTCGACGGAGATGTCTCCGACGTTGGCGTCGAGGGCGCGAACAGTGAAGGCCGGAACAGCGCTCTTGCCCGAGCCGGCACTCAAGGCCGCGACCGGCAGTCCGGGTGATGGGGCATTGCCATCCACGGCGAGGGGGAGTCGCACGATGTAGGCGCGGCCACCGCCGTTGTTGAAGAAGCCGTACACCGATTTGCCTAGGGCGAACTCTTCGGCCATGTCCCCGAACGTGTCGACGAACTGCTGCCAATTGGTGACAAGGGTGGGCTCGTTGGTGGGTCCCGCCGTGGCGAAACCGACAAAACCGGCGATCGCGGTGCCAACACCCTCGATCGGACGAGTGGCGGCGGGGACTTCTTCTACGTAGACCCCGGGAGAAAGGTAACTGGGCATTCAGGGCTCCTCGTGCTCTTGGATTGCTGTAGAGCGAACTATGGAGCACTCGGGCCCCCCGCGTCCCGAGTTTCACAGGATTGTTCACGAACATTCACACACCCCACGCGTTCCGGGGTTACAGTCTTTTCATGCCAGGTCCGGTCGCCACCCTCGGAACGCCGATGTTCTGCGACATGGGCTTCGCTCCGTCGGCGCTGATCGTGGAGCCGCTGGGAGTCTTCGCCAACGACCTCCCGGTGGCGACCATGATGGATTTCGCCCCCTTCGTGAATATTCCGACCTTCGGGCTCTGCCACTCGCCGGCCAACCCCGAGGTGATCGCACTCACGGCGGCGGCGCTGGGAGTACCCACCCCGGCCCCGTGCGTCCCGGTGGTGGTGACCCCATGGATTTCACCCAGCAATGTCCTGATTGACGGGATGCCGGTGCTGACCGAAGGGGCTGCCTGCGAGTGCCTATGGGCAGGAACCATCGAATTGACCGGCCCCTCACCGGCGTTGAATGTGGAAGCGGAATAGCGGATCCGCTGCGACAACGGGCATCCTCGCGATAACTTCGCCCCGTGTTCATTCTGTTTCTGTTGTGGTCCGTGGTGATTGCCCTGGTTGTTCTGCGCAACAAGTGGGCCGCGCCGTCCGCCCTCGGATCCTTGGCGATCACGAGCATTTTCGTGGCGTTTGCGTGACGGGCCGCACTGTGACCGTGGGTGAGTGTGGACGATGAACCTGAATTCGACCCTCGGAGCGGCATACACCCTCAAGGGCGCGCTCCCGCAGGGAATGAAGGAACCCAAGCCTCCGAAAGCCCCGACGATGCCCAAGAAGCCGGGGATGCCGGAGTTTCCCGAGGGTGACTCCGGACACCCGGAGGGCTCAGCCCTCCAGTCCGGCCCGGATAACGAGCCCACACCCTCGGTGGGGAGCGCGCGCTGGCTGAACATCGCGGCCATCGGTGTCGTCATCGGGGCGATCACCGTGGCCATTACGCAGCAGTACGGCTACGGCATGGCCCCCAGCGCGTTGGGAGTTGTCGAGCGTTCGGCCCTGATCGGTGCGGCCATCGCCCCGATGCTGAATCTGCTGCGCGGAATGCGACCGAACCACTACGCCATCGCGATCCTCGCGGCGGTCGTGGGTTGTGCGGCGAGCGGACGGCAGATTCTCGACCACGCGACCGGTGACCTGACGTTGGACCCGAACGAAGTCGTTTTCGGTCGCCCCATGTTCGAGTGGGCGTTCGCCATCTTCCTGGTCGCCGTCGTCGCCTGCGCCGCCATGTTGTTATGGACGTCGTCATGGCGAGCGGTGGACCGGGGCCTGTTCCATCACCGCGGTGCCGCACGGGCCTTCGCCTTCTCCACGATTGTCTGGCTGTCTGCCTACGTGATTCTCAGCCTCGTTCAGGTGATCGCCAATTGCGGGGTGACCATGTGTCCGGCTGATCCGTCGAGCACCGGTGCGCAATCGTTCGAGTTCACCTTCTCGGTCTCCGGCTCCGATGGTGTGGAGGCGTCCATCTCCATCCCCGGGTTCGTGACCGTCATGCTCGGTATCGGGCTTATCTCGTTCATCGTGGGCGCAATCGTCAACGCACGTATCGATGGCGGAGCGCGTCACACCCCCAAGAAGCCGGTAGCGCAGGACGTCGGATAAGTCATGCACACACACGCGAGCGACGCCGAAGATCAGGTAGCGCGCGCGCAGCGGAAGTCGGGGGATGCGTCATCGATGCGGCGCCCCGCAACCGGAGCTCACGACGAGGTACACACCAGCAGGCCTGACACAGGGCGCGGTCACTCACCGCGGCCCGATGGCAAAGGGGCTCCCGCCACGCACACCGCCCACGATGAATCCGTCGTACGCGGACTTTTGTTCTCCTCGATGAACTCGCGGGCAGCGAAGCTTGATGACAAATCTGCAGCACAGAGGTTCGCGGACAACCCGCACCGCAAACTTGAATCGGATGTGTCGCGGGAACTTCAGACCGGAGTTCCGGGAACTTTCGGCGTTCGGCACTTGCGCCCTGGCGAAACATTGCATGCTCGCTCAGACCCGGATCGGGACAATGCCGGTCACTACTCCTCGCCTGAGGCGCTCGGCAGGGAAGAAGCCGTGCAGGGCCACGCGCTCGCGTGGACTGGCGTGGGTCGCTCGGTTCAGCATTCTCGTGCGCACACGTACGGGGTCACTGATCGAGGCGGCGGCCCCATCTTGATGTCCAAGGCGGCGGCCCAAGATCACAAGACGCACCAGATCGATGGCACAGCTGAGCATCTCGCCGGTGGGCGAGAGCAATACATGCATCCGCAAGGGCTGTACGGGACCGAGAAAGAGCAGGAGGCCAAGGGGCTCGTCAAAAAGGGAGATGCGCTCGACGCCGACGTGGAGGAGCGGGAGGACGGAACCTGGCGAAAGAAGTAGTCCGAGCGGAACGGATTCCGCGCCAACTGCTGCTTGCGCGTGCTGTTTAGCCCATCGACTGGAGTTCGATACCGGCGTCGTCGTCATCGTTGGCGGCCTTCGGAGTGGCTCGTGGTTTGCGAAGCCACGACATCGCCGACTTCCATCCGCGTTTCATTGCGCCGCCGGCTCGCGAGAGACCCGAACCGACCTTGGCCGCCACGTTCGAGGCAGTGGAGCGAGCCGATGCGATGCCCGATGAGGCCAACTTCTTCGCGTCCTTGAACGCCTTGGCGGAGTGTCCCTTGATGTTGCTCCAGGCCCCGCGGGCTGCTCCGGAGATCCCGGCACCGAATCCCCGCAGGGCTCCTTTGATGCCGCCGGCCGCGTAGGTGTGTCCCTTCTCGGCGGCCTCTTCGCGCGCCTCTGACCAGGACTCGCCCTTCTTGGCGTAGTCGATACCAGGAAGGCCGGCTTCGGCATCGTTAAAGCCGTTCGCTTGCGGTCTGGGGTGGAAGCCGCGCTCCTCAATCTCCTGCGCCCGCGACGTGCCACCGTCCTCGCCGGTGTATTTGCGGAGTGCGTCCACGTTGTCCTGGTTCTTGGCCGCCGCTTCGATTCCGGTGAGCTTCCCGAAACCCCACCCGACGCCGGAGACGATCGCTCCGGAGGCTTTCAGCGCCGCGTTGGCGATGGTCGAGCCGAAGCCGCCGGCTCCGTGGGCATCGGCTGCTGCGCCCGCTGAGCTCGCAGCAACCGTGCGGGCCATCCCCGCCCCCGACTTCGCCAGAGCCTTCGCGTTCTCGCCCTTGAGAAGTGCTTCTCGACCGGTGTCGCCACCCAGGGTCGCTCCGATGCCTTGCAGCCCTCGATGGAACATGGCTGCTTTTTGCGCGCCGCGCCCTTTCTTCGACTCTTGCGGGAGATCCCCTTCTCCGGTCAAAGTTGTGTTGCCGTCTGCTCCACGTTTCAACGACGCCCCGAGCACGTTGGCGCTCTCGGCCATCGTTCCCTCATACCCCGCTCGGTGGCCGGTGGATTCCACCGCTTTGCCGAGGCCGAGGGCGGCGATCAATTGACTGCTGCGCGATTGGAGGCGGCCCGGGCCCTTGGTTCCTGCTGCGCGTTGGCGCTTGGCACGGAACATCGCCATGTGCTCGCTGGCCAGGCGTTCCTTCTCGGCTGGGTCTTCAGCCCCGGCGAGTGCCTCCTGGGTTTCGCTAGTCGATGGTGCGCTCTCACCCGACTCCAGCTTCTTGTGGGCTTCGGCTACGCGGTCCGCGTGCGCAACTCCGGCTTTGCTTTGGCGGTACCTTTCCCGCTCGCTTTGTGCGACGTCGGTGGGTTTGGCTCCGCTCGCCTCCATCGCCATGCGCCCCGCAGCCGTCGCGGCGATTGATGCATGGGTGCCCATCGTCGACAGTGACGGTCCCGCGTAGTCCATGAGGCCAGCCGCCTTATTCACTGCCATTCCCGACGCGCCCATCGGCCCGGCGTTGAGTGCCTTGTCGCCGGTTTGCCCGAGTTGAGCAAGGCGCCGGCCCATCGAACCAATGGCCGAGGACATCGACCAACCCTTGGACGATCCTGCAGACGACGTGTCCGGTCGTGAAGTTGCCGGCGATGGTGCGTCCAGTGACGTGCTCGGTCGGCTGCCGGTCGCACCGTCACTTGTCCGGGCTCGGGTGGAGGCTGCGCGCTCGCGCGCGTCGGAGTCGACGGCGAACGCATGGCTCATGACTGTCCTCTCGAGGTTTCGCTCCGACCTTAGCGACGAATCCTCAGCGTTGAGGCCAGAAGCGGGAAAGCGACATCTGCCCAACGGAGGACCGGCTCAACGGAGGATCGGCTCATTCGATGCGGCAGGGGAGCGTCACGCAGGTGCTAGTCGCCGGACGCCTCGGTCCATCCATTCCGCCGATGGGACCCATCGCAGAACGGCTTGTCTTGGCTGAACCCGCACCGACACAGGTAAACGGTCGACGCTTCCTTGATGACGTTCCCGTCAGGGTCTTGCACGACGACACCGCCGGCAACTTGGTTGGGGCCGTCCTTCAATGGCGTGATGACTACGCGCTCGTCGCTCATGTCCAGAGTGTCTCAGTGCCGTGGTGATAGCGCGCGCTAGAGCAAGCCGTCTTTGGTCAGTTTCGTGAACGCCCAATAGCCGGGGACGGTGGGTGCCCAGAAGGTGATCAGTCGGTAGAGAAGGACAGCGGAGACGGCGGTGCCGGCGTCTAGTCCTGCGGCCGTGAGACCAGCCGCGAGCGCTGCTTCCACAGCGCCGAGACCACCGGGGGTGGGAGCGGCCTGCCCGATAGCGGCACCGGCGAGGTAGACGACCGCCACGAGCGCGATGTTGAGTGAACCACCGAACGCGGCGATGCAGGCGAACAAAACCGCGATGTAGGCGAGGTTCAGCAGGAGAATTCCGCCAATTCCCTCGAGCAGCTTGAGGGGGCGTTGGGCAACGGTCACCAGCCGCGGGATCACCTCGGCGATCAGAGGGCGAATCCTGCGGGTGATCTCTTTGCGGACCCGAGGAACAG
>RGQW01000079.1 GCA_010029945.1 Actinomycetota bacterium
AACAACGTTGTGGTGATGCGCACGTTCTCCAAGGCATACGGACTAGCCGGGCTTCGCGTGGGCTTCGCGATTGCTCCCGAGCCCATCGCCGAAGGTATGCGCAAGACCGCGCTTCCCTTCGGGGTTTCCTCCATCGCCGAAGACGCCGCTCTCGCTGCTCTGCAATGCGAAGACGAATTGTTCGAACGAGTGCGTCACCTTTCCCAGGAACGCGATCGCGTGTGGCAAGCCCTTGCGGATCAAGGTTGGGACATCCATCCAAGCCACGCCAATTTCGTGTGGCTTCGACTCGGGGAGCGAACACAGGAATTCGCCCAGGCGTGCGATGCGGCTGGAATCACGATCCGGGCCTTCCCCGATGAGGGCGTTCGCATCAGTGTTGCGGAGGAAGAGGCCAACGACCGTGTCATCGATGTCGGAAAGTCGCTGGTCTAACTCGGTTCTTGAATGGGCGTCGGTCGTCGTTCGCCGGAAACAACAAGCACGACGCCGCCCACCACGATCGTCACCCCGATGAGAACGTCGAGGGTGATCGGCTCTCCCACGACGAGCCATCCGAGAAAGACGGCGACGACGGGGTTGACGTAGGCGTAGGTCGCCACCAGAGACATCGGAGCGTTGCCCAACAGCCACACATAGGCGGTGTAGGCGACCAGTGACGCGATCACGAGATAGCCCAGGGCAACCCAGGATGCCGTCGAGGCGGAAGAAATATCGATGCGCTGGCCGGTCATGACGCCCACGATGATCAAGAAGACACCGGCGACGACCATCTCGTAGAACGTCGTCGTCAGTGGATCACGAGGCAGATCGAAACCCGACGATCGCCAGGAAAAGTACGCCCAAATGAAACTGCTCACCTGCACGGAGTCGGAAAATGATGATCCACAACGGCATAACGGAAACCAAGAGCGCCGCAATTCCCGAGGGAACGAAGCGTTCCGCCATAGATACCGTGCCGATGCCAACGCCGAGAAGCGCAATACCCATCGTGGCTGCGCTACGGAGTTGACGAGCGGTGACGGCGAGAGTTCTCACACCGCGGAACACGATGAGGCCGAGGCCGAGAATTCCGGCGGCGATCAGAAAGCGGATGCCATTGGTGAGAAGAGGCGGGAGGGTCTGAACCAGGACAGCGAGACCTAGGTAGGTGGAACCCCAGATGACCCAGACGGAAACCAAACGTGGAGCGATAGCGGCGGCGGTCGCTGACTGGACACCGCGTACGTCACGACTGTCGCGACCATCGGGTTGCGACGGGTTGACCACGGGCACACTGTTGCAGAACAATCGCCGCCCGCCGAATGGGTGGCGTTCCTATGCCTATCGCTTAGGCACGGTCGGCTAGGTCACGCGCTACGGGGTGACAGCGAGGGAGCCAAGCACCGTCGATGCGAGTTCGTGATCGCCACTGAGGTGGACGGACGACGAAAGATCTACGTCCGGAGAACGACCGCAGGCCAGTGCGACGAATGTCATCCACGGCATCGAGAGTGATGCCACTGGCTCACCACCGTCGGTGAAGGCTGCCTTCCCGTCGTCACCGACGGCGACGAAGAGGTCGGCGCTTAACCCTGGCTCGGTAATGGCTACCTCGAGGACGGCACCGGCAGGGGCACCAGCGTTCTTGGCCCAGATCTTTGGCAAAGCAGATGTGAGGGTCTTCAGTGCCTCACGCGCTCCCGGACCCGTCGTGTTCCCCGGCTGTCCAACGGCCATCCGGATGTCCTGCTCATGCACCCAGACGTCGAACGTGCGCATACCGAGGAGCCGCGGGAGAGGAGTATCTCCGCGAAGCCAGGGAAGAGAGGCATCGGAAGGAAGTGAGCTCAGTCGTTCGCGAGCGCGGGTGTGACAGTCGGTGAGTTCGGCCAGCAAACTCTCGTGGGATCTGCCGCGGCGGTAGTCGACTCCGATCTCGGTGAATCGTCCGAAGTCGGAAGACACGTGCGACAGGGACGACCAATCGGGCGTGTGTTCTGGTTGCGGATCCCCCGCGAGTTGTGACTCTAGATCGATGATGTGGGCGACAAGATCGGACACCGACCAGCCCGGGCAGGGTGAGGCGATCTCCCAGTCATCGACCGTCGACACGAAGGCCGCGAAGTTTTCTATGGCCTGATCCCAGTTGTCGAGAAGAGCATCGCTCATGGCGCCAGCGTAGGGCGAGGTTGAGTGGCATAGATCGCGTTTGCCTGATCCGGGTGAAAAACCGGCTTGATCGTGGTTCACGACCTGCCCGTCCGCGAGTAGCGTAGAGGTGTGAGTGACGCTGGGGTGCGGGTTGCGCTGATCCAGGTGGAGTGCAACGACACCGAAGGCGTCGACGACCGGATCGACCGAGTTCTCGGCGAAACGGACCGTGTGATCGGTGAAGCGGACCTCGTTGTCCTTCCGGAACTGTGGAATACCGGAGCATTCGACCTCGCAAGCGCCCGACATCATGCCCAGCCGTTGGACGGCGACCTCGTCTCTCGGATGGCTGGCATCGCCCAACGACACTCCACATGGCTGCATGGGGGGTCCTTCACCGAGCGCGCCGACGACGGCCGCTTCTTCAATACCAGCGTGCTGTTTGGTCCGGACGGTTCATTGGAGGCGGTCTACCGCAAGATCCACGTGTTTGGTTACGGCGGCGAAGCCGATCTGATGTCGGCCGGTCCGGAACTTGTCGTGGTGAACACACCGTTGGGTGCAACGGGGTTGGCGACCTGCTACGACCTGCGTTTTCCTGAGCAGTTTCGGGAGCTCACCCGCCAGGGTGCTTCGGCGTTTCTGATCACGTCCGGTTGGCCGTCCGCGCGCATTCACGCCTGGGACGTCCTCGTGCGCGCCCGAGCGATCGAAGATCAAGCGTGGGTGATCGCGTGCAATCAAGTCGGTCTTCAGCGCGGCGTTTACCTCGGTGGACACAGTGCCGTCATTGACCCGACCGGGGACGTCGTCTCGCGGGCGTCGACGGAGGAAACCGTTTTGTCAGCCACTGTGGCACCCGATGCTGTAGAGCGATGGCGCAGTGAGTTCCCCGCGCTGGGCGACATAGTGCCGCTCTAGGTCACCCGAATCACGATGACCGGATCCTTTTTCGGATCCAGCCACCTCATCAGGTCACGCATGACCTTCTTCTTCACGGCGATGCAGCCGGCGGTCTTGTTGCCGTTGTCCACGTGAAGAAAGATCCCGCCGCCACGTGAGGTGTCGGGCGGTGTCGAGCTTCGGCGCACTCCCTTCGCGCCTGCGGTGATGGGGCCCCGGGGCAGGTTGTAATCCAAAATGGCGACGTAGTCGTACTGGTAGCCCATGTCCCACAATTTCTCGACATATCCCCCGTAGGAATTCCACGATCGATCGACGGTTTGGAAGACGTTGTATGTACTCGGAACGCGAGGGTTGTACGTCCATGCGTCGTTGCGATCCACCTGGACGTATTTCAGTGACGTTCCGGGATCGGCCTTGCGACCGAAACCCCGCAGGATGTCGAAGACGCCGGTCGGTACCGTTCCGGTGCCTTGGCGTCGCTTATCTCCGCGCACCAGGCCCCCATACCCGAGTTGCGCTCGCACGGTGGGCTGGGCGATCGTCCACTCTCCGCGCCGCTTTTCGAAGGCGGTCAGCGTGCCTTCGGTGGACGACCAGCGCGGCGCCTCGACGACAATCACTTGTCGGGAGTCTCCGACCCGGGTATCGGGAACCGATGTTGCGTGCGCTGAGGGGACGGCAGCGAACGAGAAGGCAGCCACTAGCGCAATAAGGGAAGGGCGCACGCTGCCAGGGTAACTACTGGACCAGTGGTTGTCCCGCTGCAGCCCATCCGTTGGTGCCGCTTTCGAGTTCGTAGATCCCGTTGATCCCTACTCCGGACATCTGATCAACAGCGGTTTGTGAGCGATTGCCGCTGCGGCAGTAGACGGCGTAGGTGCCATCGGCGTCGAGTTGGCTGACCTGATCGGTGAAGTCGGCGTACTCCACAGGAATGTTGACAGCCCCCTCGATGTGTCCTTGGGCGAACTCTTCGGGGGTGCGCACGTCCACGATGGTGACGTCTGGTGAGGCGATGACATCGGCGAAGTCGGTGACGCCGACACGCACCGGCGCCTCGGGTGGTGCCACGGTGCCGTCCGCTGTTTGAACGACAGATTCTGAAGCGGAGTTTGACGCGGAATCGGACGAGCAGCCGGAGACCGCCAGGGTCAAAGCCAGGGCGGCAGCACCGGCGAGGGCGAAGGGTGCACGGAGTTGTGATTTCTGCATACCCCCCAGGGTATATGAACTTGGCGCTGAAAGCAAATCGTCGCTCGACATCCGTCGTCCCCGCTCATGCGATGCAGTGGGTTCTCAGACGTACCATGGAAGCAGTCCTGCACGAATCCATCACGAGTGTCAGCGAGCCCCAGCGTGATTCCACCCCGGACAAGATCGCGAAAGCGCCACTGTTGCCCGATCTCCCCACCCCGGGCCGCGCCCTGATCGGCGTCGAGCAACCTCGAGCCATTCCCGCGCTTGGAAGCCCCACGGCCGGTCTGTGGATCAGCGTCAGCAGAAGTCGAACGGGCAACTCGCGAACGCGCGTGAAGATGCCGGTCACTCAAGGTGTCCCGCTCATGGCGGATTGGAACGGCGACGGTGTCGCCACGCCGGGCGTCTTCACCGGTGGTGACTGGCTGGTGACGAATGCCGCGGTGGGGTCCGCATCGTGGGAGGGGTTCGCCTCCTTCGGCTCCGATGGAGACATTCCACTCACCGGCGATCGTGACGGTGACGGGAAGGCTGACATCGCAACGTTCCGCGACGGCGTATGGAACTGGCGCGACTCGACTGGTCGGCAGGAGACCTTCGTGTTCGGCGACACGGGGGACATACCGGTTGTAGGTGATTGGAACGGTGACGGTGTCGACGATCCCGGTGTGGTGCGGGGGCGCACGTGGATAGTCCCGCGTCCTAACGGTGAAGGCACGCGGTCCTTCGAGTTCGGTGCGGCCGGTGACATCCCCATCGCGGGTGATTGGGACGCGGATGGAAAAGACGGTCCGGGTGTCGTCCGCGACAACCAACGATGGATTCTCGCTCGAAGCGTCACCAAGACCGACGACGTCAGCCAGATCGTGTTTCGAGTCGACGAAGGGGAATCACCCCTAGTCGGACTCCAGTCGAGTTCGCCGGGTGCCTGCCCGACAGCGACCGCGGCTGCAGAAAGGTTCGGCAAAGTCGAACAGCGCAAGGTTCGACCGCCATTGCTCCCCCAGGGAACTCGCCTGATTCCGGGATATCAAGAAATCAATGCAACGCTGCGCGACGGTATGCGCGGGGTCATGGTCACCGACCTGACCGATCGTTTGCAAACCCGAACGATGATGCCGTACTACGACCCCTTGAGCAGCGAGCCATCCACGGAAGAAGCGATCCGTCGATCGGCAAACGCGGCGCTCAGTGCCGCGATCTTGTACAGCACGAGCGGCTACATCAAGGACAACCGCATCACGCGCGACATGCTTCTGGACTACGCCCGGTGGCATATCCGATCGATTTCCTGTGCCCACGGATCAATCTCCCCGGGTGGATGGGGGAATGGTTGGCAGAGCTCACTGTGGGCTGTTGTCGCCGGTCAAGCCGGGTGGATGCTGTGGAACGAGTTGACTGTGCAGGAGCGCTCGTACGTCGCGGCGATGGTGAACAGCGAAGCTGAGTACGCGGCCCAGCGGGGTCCGCGGTACTTCCGTAATCGGCTAGGTGCCGAACTCACGCCGGGAAACTCCATGTCCGATGAAGTGTCCTGGGACCTGCTCTCGCCCGCCCTCGCCTTCGCGATGTTCCCCGACCACGACAAGGACGCGAAGTGGCGTGACTCCATGATCGCCATGGCGATCGCGTCCTTCGCTCGCCCCAGCAATCTGCGCGACAACACATCCGTCAATGGCATCAGCGTGAGCGTCCGCCTTCCGGGAACGAACGCGAACGAAGACGGAACGGTGACGAATCACGGAATCGTGAATCCGGACTACACACAGAACGTTCAGCACCTGTGGTGGGCGGCCACGTTGCTTCGCGCCGGACGCCAACCCGTACCCGAAGCCCTGTTCGTGAATACCGACATCGTCTACCGGGCGTTGGCCGTCGTGGAGTTTGCTAGCCCGCCGTACGCGGCTCCGGGTGGGACGGTGTACGCGCCAGGTGGACAGATCTATTACCCCATGGGTGTGAGTTGGGGCATTCGTCGTCCGGCGACCTTCGTCGGGGTAGATGCCTTCGCCAATCTGTATGCGGCACCAGACACCAATGCGGGGACATTCCTGGCCGCTCACGCGTACGACACTCGCGCGTTGCAAATGCGCTTCAGGTCTGGACGGATCTACGCCGCTGGTCAGGAGGAGGAGTCGTATCGCCGCGGCAAGGAGGAGTACGCCCTGCAGCAGGTCGCTCTCGCGTGGTGGGCAGGAGCATGGAAGGCCAACGGCGCAAGCATGCAGGTCGACACCACCGCGTATCCGTGGGTTCGACTACACACCGGATACGCCCTGGACGAGACCGGGCCCTTCCAGGCGAAGTGGCCGTGATCGGTAGCGCTAACGGGAACGCGAATTGAGTGATTCGAGATAGGCGTTGTACGCGTCGAGCTCGGCATCGCCATCTCGCTCCGCCTGTCGATCCTTGCGCTTTGCTTCACGCTCGTCACTGCGTGACCATTGCACCGCTATCGCAATGAGCACGATCAGACTGGGAATCTCGGACAAGCCCCAGGTGACCTGTCCGCCGAGGAGCGTGTCTCGCAGCGGATCGGTGATCCAGTCGGGCCGCACCACTCCGTACCACTCGACCGCCATTGGTGTTGTGCCCATCATGAAGGCCACAGCGAAGAACCCGTGCACGGCGAGCGCGAGCAACAGCAAGAGCAGGCGACCCCAGTACGGCAGTGGCCGTGGGCGCGGATCAATACCGATGAGCACCCAGTAGAAGAGGTAGCCGGAGATGATGAAGTGGGTCTGCATGACGACGTGGCCTACGTGCGAGCCCATCAACCATCCGAACAGCGGTGTCATGTAGAGCCCGTATAGCCCGATCACGTAGACGATGAACACGTAGAACGGATTGGTCAAGACTCTGGTGATGGGACTGTGCAGGAACCACACCAGCCATTCGCGAGGTCCGCGCTCGCCGGTGGTGGACGGTTTCAAGGCCCGTAAGGCGAGGGTGGCCGGAGCACCCAAGACCAGGAGAATCGGGCCCAGCATGGTCAGCACCATGTGCTGGGTCATGTGCAGGCCGACGCTTACTTGGGCGTAGGTGGCTATGCCGGCATTGGTGCACCAGATGACGACGGAAATACCACCGAGCCAGGACACGAGCCGCATGACCGGCCAGTGAATGCCGGCTTTTCGGATGCGAAGGAATCCGATCACGTAGAGCGCGGCGGCGATGAGGCTGGCGGTGAAGAAGAGTGGATCGACACGGAAGCCCAGGGCGACTGACTCGATTGTGGGTGGTGGTGGATACGCAAAGCCGAGAAGTGATTCTCCGTACGACGGAAGGATCTCCTCCTCGCGCGGGTAAGGACTCGATGCGAGCGAGACTCCTAATCCGATGGCGGTGGCCATGATGACCAACTCCGAGACTGCCACCCGGACGAAGGCTCGGGTACGGGAGGCGGTGTCCACGGTGGGGAGAATCCGACGTCTCATCCGGAGACCGAGGAATGCCAGCCCCACGATGAGTCCGATCTTGATGACAATCACGTTGCCGTATCCGGTGGTGAAGAACTGGCCGAGACCATCGAGTCGGGTGTAGGAGTTCGCCAGACCGCTGGCGGCGAGGAGAACGACGGCCGTGATGGCGATTGCTGAGAAACGTT
>RGQW01000080.1 GCA_010029945.1 Actinomycetota bacterium
GTGACGGCCGAAGCAGATGACTCAGTCGCAGCATGGACACCGCCGGTGCTCACCGCTATCGCCAGCACCGACACCGGAATCGACGACATCGTGGCTGCAATCGCCGATCATCGTGCGTGGGCGCTCGATCACGGTGAACTCGATCGTCGGCGCCTGGCCCGGGCTCGCGAGGAGGTCATTGCGACCGCTTTGGGAATGGTGCGCTCGCGTATCGAAGCCGCTTCCTCGCTCTCGGCCTTCGAGGATTCGGTGAGCGCGGTTGCCCACGGGGAGGCAGATGTGCACGGAGCAGCCGAGGCGTTAGTGGACGAGATGGGGTCAGGCGCAGGGTCATGAGTACCTGGTGGAAGCCCGGGCCGTAAGCCGAGCCCCAGAGCCCAGGTCCGAGCAGGTCGAAGGCAAGCTCCGAACCGAACCGGGTATCGAATCCGTGCCGGGGGCCCATGCGCCACAATGGACTCGTGAGCACTCCCAACTTCGCCGGTGCCGTGGACCTCGGAGCCCTCGCTGCGCAGAAGGATCAACAGCGCAAGACCGATGCAGCCATGGAGGGGGCTCCCGCCGGGCTGATCATCGATGCCACCGCGGCTAACTTCCAGACCGAAGTCATGGATCGATCCATGACGGTGCCGGTCATCTTGGATCTGTGGGCTACGTGGTGCGGGCCATGCAAGCAATTGTCGCCGCTGTTGGAGCAACTCGCTGCCGAGTACGCAGGGCGGTGGATTCTTGCCAAGGTCGACGTCGATGCTGAACAACAGATCGCGGCGGCTTTCCAAGTGCAATCGATCCCGTCGGTTTTCGCCGTCATTGGTGGACAAGTGGCACCGCTGTTCCAAGGGGCTCTTCCAGAGCCGCAGTTGCGTCAGGCCATCGACAAGGTTCTCGAGATAGCCGCCAGCCAGGGAATCGATGGGGCGGTGCAGGGCGAGGAGGTCTCCCATGACGTTGACGCCGAACTCGATGCTGGTGATCCGCGATTCGATGCGGCCGTCGAGGCGATAGACGCTGGCGATTGGCTGGCCGCCCGGGCTGCGTATCAGAAGGTTCTCGATGAGTCACCGGCCGACAGCGATGCGGCGGCGGGACTAGCGATGGTGGATCTCTACGAGCGGACCGAAGGTCTCGACCCGGTCGCCGCACTGCAGTCAGCCTCCAGCGGCGACGACATCGATGCCCAACTCCTGGCCGCGGATGTCGAGGCTCTGCAGGGCAATTGGTCGGCGTGCTTCACCCGCCTCATCGACGCCGTTCGGCAATCCGCGGGTGATGATCGCGAGCGTGCCCGGACCCGGATCGTCGAACTGTTCTCGGTCGCGGGCGACGATCCAGCCGTGGCATCTGCACGAACGGCTCTGGCCAGCGCTCTTTTCTGAACGTGCCCGGCTCTCTCGTGAGATGAGAGCGTGTAAGGAGATGGTGTGTGCGGCCGGTACGCGGCAAGTCGAGACGCGAGTGAACTGGGCGACTGGTATCGAGTCGAGGAACTTCCGTCAACGGAGCTCGCCCCGCGGTTCAACGTCGCTCCCACATCCGAGGTGTACATCGTTGTCGATGAGGACAACACGCGACGCCTGACCGTTGCCCGCTGGGGATTGATCCCGTCGTGGTCCTCGGATGCCTCACGTGCGAGCCGGATGATCAACGCGCGGTCAGAATCCGTGGCGACGAAGCCTTCCTTCCGAGCGGCATTTCGACGCCGCAGGTGTGTGGTTCCAGCAGATGGCTACTACGAATGGCGCCCGGCACCCGAAGGCGCCGGTTCACGTAAGCAGCCGTTTTACATCTATCCCCACAGCGGTGGACCGCTGGCCATGGCAGGACTGTTCGAGGACTGGCATGGGCCCCACGGGGAGATGCGAACGTGCACGATTGTGACCCAGGAGGCGGTCGGGCCCGTGGCGGACATTCACGACCGAATGCCCGTGGAGGTGCCCGAGTCCTGGTGGGAACGATGGCTGGATCCGGACCTGGAGGATGCGCAGGGCGCCTTGGAAGACATCTGCGCGCAGTCTCGAACGGGCGTGGAGGCGGGCTCGCGTGACTTTCACCCGGTATCCACGCGTGTCAACGCCCCGGTGAATGAGGGTGCCGACCTCATCACCCCGGTCTGAGAGCCCACCCGGTCACCCATGAACGTGCGTAGGCTGATGGGCGATGCCTGAAGCCCCCTCCGCAATGGACCAACACTCGAGCGATCCGAGCCGCGAGTTGTCGGACGAGGAACTCTCGACTCTCTTCGCAACCGACGCCTTGCCCTATCTCGATCAGTTGTACGGCACTGCCCTTCGCATGACGCGCAGCCCCGCTGATGCCGAGGATCTTGTCCAGGAGACGTACGCGAAGGCCTTCGCGGCGTACCGAACGTTCCAGCAGGGGACCAACCTCCGGGCATGGCTGTTTCGCATCCTGCGCAACACGTTCATCAATGACTACCGCAAGGCTCAACGTCAACCCCGTTTCCAGCCCACCGATGAGCTAGGAGACGCCCAGATGCTGGACATCGAGACACGTTCCGCCGGAGGCAGTCGCTCCGCCGAGATAGAGGCGCTGGAGTTGTTGGGTGACGATGACGTGTCGGCGGCGTTGGCCGAGATCCCCGAGGAATTCCGAACAGCGGTCGTCTTGGCCGACGTGGAGGGGTTCAGCTACCGGGAAATAGCGGACATCATGGATTCACCGGTCGGAACGGTGATGTCGCGCGTCCATCGGGGAAGAAAAGCACTGCGGGGATTGTTAGATGAATATGCGAAGGACCGAGGACTCGTCGGCGCCCAGGGAGGTGAGCAATCATGAGTTGCGGACGCCCGCACGAGACTCCCTGTTCGCAGGTGGTGGCTTCTTTGAGCGCCTACATCGACGGTGAAGTGGGGGCCGAGGAGTATCGCCTGATCGCCGTTCACCTCACCGAATGCCCACCGTGCGAACACCAACGGCAGGAAGTTCGACGAGTACAAGCCCTCGTGGTTCGCGCCTCCGCGAGTATTGCGACACCCGAGGGCCTTCGTGCACGTATTCAGGCAACGGTTGTTTCTGATACCTCTCATCGGCGTCCCGCCGACGATCAGGAGTAGGCTCCGGTCAGCCCTACATTCAGCGGGCCCACATGAGGAGCCATGGCACACACGATCAACGCGGAAATGGTCGCGTCGGTGCACAGCGTCACGCGGGTCTGGTCGAGGAGATCTTCGTCGAGGTGGGAACGGTCGTCCAAGAGGGCGACGCCCTGGTGTCCTTGCGCTAGGGCGGCACGGATGACGGTGTTTTCGCCCCCGCAGTCGTGGATCGGGCGCCGCGGTGAGTTCGACGCCCCGGTGACGGAGGCGGACACGGCTATGGCGGTGGGCAGCGGTGACGTCGCGGTTCTCGCGACGCCGCGGTTGATCGCCTGGATGGAACGCGCCACGGTCCTCGCCGTCGATGACCAGATGACACCGGAGTGCACCAGTGTCGGGGTGTCGGTCGAGATCGTCCACCGGCGCCCGACTCCCGTCGGAGCGCGCGTGACGACCTGGGCGACGGTCACGCACGTGGACGCAGGGCGCATCACATTCGAGGTCAGAGCCGATCATGTCGCGCCAACCGGTGAACGGATAGAGGGAATCGGGCGGGGAACGATCGTCCGCGCGGTTGTGGAACGCGCCTCCTTCGGTAACTGATGAAACGTCAGATACCGGTGGTCGAGCGCGGGTAAGCGACCTCCGGGTCGGTGAGCACGTTGACGAGGTAGGGACCGTTGTAGTTGCGTGCACGATCGAGTGCCGGGCCGATGTTGGATGCTTCGGTGACTGTCTCCCCAGCACCCCCGAGCGCCGCGACCACGTCGTCGTACCGGACCGGTGGTAGGTCAGCCAACACGTCGTAGCCGTAGAGGAAACGCATGGGATGACGCTCGAGGCCCCAGCCAGAGTTGTTGCCAACGACCATGGTGACCGGGACGCGGTGCCGCACCAGTGACTCGACGTCCATCAAAGAAAAACCCGCCGCCCCGTCGCCCATCAGCAGCCACGGATGGGAGTCCGGCCTTGCAACGTGCGTTCCCAAGGCGTATCCCGGTCCGGTGCCCAGGCACCCGAAGGGACCGGGATCGAGCCAGCAGCCGGGTTGCGCGGGTTCGATGAAGCGACCGGCGAAGGAGACGAAGTCGCCACCGTCACCGATAACGACGTCCGCGTCATCGATTCGCGAATGCAACTCCCGGTAGATCCGCGCTGGGTGGATAGGCGCGGCGTCGGAGGTGAGCATGTCGTGGTCGCCCGAGCGCGCTGACTCGGCTATCTCGGCCAAACGTCGACACCATGTGGTGGAGTCCTTCACGCCCCCGGCGCTCGCCGATGCCGGAGGCGACCACCGGCCGGAGTCCATGCCCGCGGCACGAGCCTGGGCCAGCAGGTGCTCGAATATCTGAGTCAGATCTCCGGCGATCGGCAGTGCGTGCGGTGCGTGCGAAGCGATCTGCGTGGGCGAGTCGATGAGATGGATGACCGGCGTGGGTTCGGGAGAATCCTTAGGGCCGAACGTTCCGTAGCCCAGGCGGAAGTCCACCGGTGCGCCGGCGACGATCACAACATCGGCATCGGTGAAGGCCGCGGAGCGAGCGCGCGTCACCAGGAGCGGATCCGACGGGTGCAAGATCCCTCGTCCCATGCCGTTGGCGATCGTGGGAATCTGCGCGCTGGCGACGAACTCACGTGCAGCCTCGACCGCGGCTCCGGCCCAGACGTCGGAGCCAATGACCAGGAGTGGTCGGTGGGCGCCAGCGAGAATGCTGGCTGCGCGATCGAGGTCTCCGACGATTGCCTGGTTGGAGTCCTCTAAGGCATCGGTGCCTGGTGGCGTCGACGATCTCGTGGGACTGAAGAAGACATCCATCGGAATATCGACGAACGTAGGTCCGCGGTGAGATGTGCGGGCGGTGCGGAAAGCCGCGTCGATGGTGGCACCGATCTCGGATGCATCGTGGACGGTCGTCGCTGATTTCGTCACTGGGGCAAGCAACGGGACGTGATCGAGTTCCTGCAGAGCGCCCGATCCCCAGCGGTAGTCCGGGGCCCGACCCCCGACCAGGACCAGCGGGCTTCCGTTCATCCAGGCACCCGTGACTGCACTTAGCGCGTTGGTTACTCCTGGGCCTGCGGTGACGGCGGCAAACCCGGGGATTCGGCTGAGTTTCCCGACGGCTTCCGCAGCGAAGACGGCGGTTTGCTCGTGTCGAACATCCAACAGCGGCAGACGGCCCCCGCGTTCGGCCGACTGGGTCGAATCTGCCGACCGCACCGCGTCGGCACCGCCCACGGCCGCGTCGAACAGCGGAAAGATATGGGCCCCGGATAACGTGAACAGCGCCTGCGCCCCGCACTCGATGGCCGCGTCGACGGCATGGTGCCCACCATGCACGGGCTCTCCGGCGGCGTGCTCACCCGAATCGCTCATCGCTCCACGCTACTTTGTTCTCTGTGCCGATACCTGCGCGTTTGGTTAATGAGCGCACGGACCTGTCGTCCGCCGACCTCGAGCACCTGACGGCCATCGTCGAAGACTGGTCGCTCCTGGCGGACCTTTCCCTGTCGGATCTCATCTTGTGGCTGCCGACCTGGAACGACGCAGGGGCTCTCGCGGTGGCCCACGTTCGACCGACGACGGCCCCGACGAGCACACCCGAGGACGTCATCGGGACGTTTTCTCCCCGTGGTCGTCTCTCTGCCCTGGATCAAGCCCTGACGTTCGGTCGAAGTGTGACGATGCGCGACGCCGCGAATCCGTTGGTGCCCACGGCCGTCGAGGCGTATCCCATTCACCGTCCGGTGCGAGCCGCCCGGTCGACCGACAGCGAAGGCGAGTCGGGACGAGACCGCGATGTCATCGGGGTCGTGGTTCGTCGAGCCTCGTCGGCCCCTCGGGTGGCGGGGCAATTGGAGGAGTTCTACTTGTCCACCGCGGACATCTTGTTCGCCATGTTGATCTCTGGGCAGTTCCCGGTGCCGGAAACGGTCACCGGAGCAACCGGTCGCCCGCGCATTGGAGACGGGGTGGTGCGGCTCGACTCATCGGGGACGGTGGCCTACGCCAGTCCGAACGCGGTGAGTGCTCTGCGACGCCTGGGCCTGGCGACGGACGTTGTTGGCGCTGACTTCTCAAGCATCGTGACCCGACTGCTGCAACGTCACGGAGCCGTGGACGCGGCCGTCGCTGATCTGGCGCGGGGTCGTGTTGCCGGGCGTGCAGACATTGAGGGTTCGAATGCGACGGTGCTCGTGCGGTCGATACCTCTGCGAAGTTCGGGCCCGATCGACGGCGCGGTGTTGCTGTTGAGGGATACCACCGATATCCGTCGGCGTGAACGAGCTCTGCTGTCTAAAGACGCCACCATCCGCGAGATCCATCATCGGGTGAAAAACAACCTGCAGACGGTGGCGGCTCTTTTGCGGCTTCAAAGCAGACGCTCGTCCGATGAGGCGATCTCCGCTGCGCTGGGTGATGCGCAGGTGCGCGTAGCGGCGATCGCGGTGGTGCATGAAGCGCTTTCTTCCGATTCCAGCAATGAGACAGATCTGGGTGAATCGGTGGAGTTCGACCGCATCGTGCGGGCGCTGTTCGCGGTGGTGGTCGATGATCCAAGTGCGGGGCCAACGCTGGAGACGGTCGGGGATGCCGGACGGCTTCCGGCGGAGACTGCCACGCCGCTGGCCATGTGCGTCTCCGAACTCGTCCACAACGCGGTGCGGCATTCCCGGGGGACCTACGTTCGGGTGAGTGCCTCCCGCGAACCGGGGATGCTGCGCATCGAGGTGAGCGACGACGGGACGGGATTCGAGGCAACCCAGACGGCCGATGTCGGCCTTGGCCTGCAGATAGTGCAGTCGCTGGCCGCCACGGAACTCGGTGGAAGTTTCGAATTCACCGAGCAGGACTACGGGACGACGGCTGTCGTGACGGTGCCGATCTAGGCGTTCGTGCGAGCCCGAAGGCGGGCGTTGCGGCGCTTTAATGCGCGTCGTTCGTCCTCGCTGAGCCCGCCCCAGACGCCGGCGTCTTGACCGCTCTCGAGCGCCCAGCGCAAGCATTCGTCGACAACGGGGCAGCGTCGGCAGACCGCCTTGGCTTCTTCGATCTGGATGAGTGCCGGCCCGGTGTTGCCGATCGGGAAGAACAGCTCCGGATCCTCGTCACGGCAGGCTGCCTCATGGCGCCAGTCCATGCGTCATCACTCCAAAAAGGTGGGCACCGGGGTTACCAGCGCTCGTGAAAGCAGTCACGATCGGGCCCAACTGGGAGGGGTTTCGGGGGGTCTCCCCGGCAACCCTCGGAGGAAGGCGACCCGAGCGTTCCTGCTTAGGGCGCCTCTAGGGTTGCAGAGCGGGCCGATGCGCACAACCCCAAAGCACGACGTTTCGGGGCTGGGACCTGTCATTTTGATCACAAGTGGGCTAAATATCCCTTTTATTCTGCGTCACGGACCCATCACCAGCAGAGCACCGGGGTGGGCGGAAAAGGCAGCCCGCGCGGTGATTCCCATACCTTCCCCATCGATCTGGATAGGCACCGCCTGCTCTGCGTCGAGGGTGAACGTGGCCTGGTCGTGCCATCGGATGATGCTCGTCCCCGACGATCCACGATCTGCCCGGGAGAGCATCCGGGCAGCTGCTCGCATGGTGGTAAGCGGTCCAAGACCGCGGAGTGCGAAGAGGTCTAGGCCGGTCTCGAAGGACGCGTGCGGACACGGATCCACCGGCACCGCGCCGAAGTAGGTCCATGGCGCGGCGTTCTGCAC
>RGQW01000009.1 GCA_010029945.1 Actinomycetota bacterium
GGAATGCACACCTCGATGAGTGCGGCCAGGCAGTCAGCTCACCTCCGGCCTACAACCAGGTCATTCAGCGAGTCCACCAGGTGTGTGACGACTCCGACTACATCCTGTCCGCCGCAGGCGGGCTTCCTGGAGAACTCTTCGCCGGTTGGCGGGCAAAAGACCCCAACACGTTCGATTGCGAGTTCGGCTACTCCTGCATGGGTTACGAGATCGGTGGTGCTGTCGGCGCCAAGATGGCGCTTCCGGACCGCGATGTCGTGTCGTGGGTGGGAGACGGCTCGTACTTGATGATGAACAGCGACATCTACGCCAGCGTTCTGACCGGTCACAAGGTGATCTTCATCGTGTGCGACAACGAAGGCTTCGCCGTCATCAACCGGCTGCAGGTCGCCCAAGGTGGGGAGGAATTCAACAACCTGCTGAGGACCACCAAGCACACCAACCTGGAGAAGATGGACTTCGTCGCGCACGCCGCGGCCATGGGAGCGAACGCGGAGAAGGTCGAGTCTTTGGACGACATCCCCGCCGCCTACGCCCGGGCCAAAGCATCGGACAAGACCTACGTGATGGTGATCGACGTAGCTCAGTACGACTGGGTCGGCGGTGGAACCTGGTGGGAAGTTGGTGTCCCCGAGGTGAGCAACCGAGCCGAAGTTCGCGCAGCCCGTGCTTCCTACGAGGCAGAGTCCAAGCATCAACGCCCCGGCGTCTAGCGGTGGCCCTCTACCCGGAGTTTGACGGCAAGGTCCTGGTGGCAACGGGGGGTGCATCCCTGATCGTCGAGGCTCTGGCACGTCAATTCGTCGCCAACGGAGGCTCTGTAGTACTCGGCGATCTCACCACCGACCACGCGCACGACGTCCTCTCCGACGTGGGCGACGCCGGGCGCTTCGTGCGCACCGACGTGACATCGGATGCAGATCTCGACGCGCTTCTTGCTACCACCGTCGAAGAATTTGGCGGGGTGGATTTCGCGGTCAGCGCTCACACGATTTTCGGGTGCGGGTACCTGGAGACAACACGCCAGCAGTGGCATACATCACTGGACGTGAATGTCGCGAGCTCAGCAATGTTCATTGAGAAGGCCGTGCCGTTGATGCAGGCGCGGGGTGGCGGAGCGGCGGTCCTCGTGACGTCTATCTCGGGTAAGGCATCGCAACCGAATCGCATCGTGTACCCCGTGACGAAAGCCGCACTCTTGGGCTTGAGCCGAAATATGGCTCAGGCCCTCGCACCCCTCGGTATTCGCTTGAACAGCGTGTCACCAGGCTGGACGTGGAGTCGCAACATCGAAGCGCGCTACGGCAGCCGCGAGTACGCGGATGACTTCGCCGGGGAATTCCATGCGATACGGCGGATGGCTGAGCCCGAGGAAATCGCCGACGCGATCTGTTACCTCTGTTCCGACGGTGCGTCATTCGTCACCGGAAGCGACTTCGCGGTCGACGGTGGTTACAGCGCGATGGGCCCGGAAGCCCTCGGGCAGCCCTACGAGAAATTCCCCGTCATCGATTCTTAGCCACCGTAGAAGGGGCTAGAGGTCGACGGCGAAGTACTGCGTTTCCAGGAATTCGTGGATCCCATCGAAGCCGCCTTCGCGCCCGAGTCCGGATTCCTTCATCCCACCGAACGAGGCGGCCGGATCAGAGGCGATGCCTCGGTTGATGGCGACCATCCCGGATTCCATCTGCCGCGCCACCTTGATGCCTTCGCCGGCGTCCTTGGCGAACACGTAGGAAATCAGTCCGTACTCGGTGTCGTTGGCCATGCGGATTCCGTCGGCAGGATCCTCGAAGGTCACGATGGGAGCCACCGGGCCGAAGATCTCGTTGCGCGTGAGCGTCGAACCGTGCTCGACCCCTCGCACGATGTACGGAGCGATAAATGCACCGTCACTCGGCGCATCGCCCGCCATCGTCGGCGTCGTCCCTTCCGACTCGGCCGCCTGCACGAATTCCAGAATCTTGTCTCGCTCCTTGACCGACACCATGGCACCGAGGTCGTTCGACTGATCGACACCAGGTCCGATCTTGAGGCCTCGAAGAGCGGCCTCGAATTTGGTCGCGAATTCGTCCGCAAGGGACGCGTGAATGTAGAACCGGTTGGCCGCCGTGCACGCCGAGCCGCCGTTGCGCATCTTCGCCACCATCGCCCCCTCGACGGCCGAGTCGACATCGGCTCCTTCCAGAACCAAGAAGGGGGCATTGCCTCCGAGTTCCATCGATGAGGGAAGAACCCGTTGGGCGGTCTGCTCCAGGAGCAGCTTGCCGACGTAGGTGGAACCGGTGAAGGACAACGTCGCGACACGCGGGTCGGAGAGAATGGCCTCGGATACCGGCCCGGACGTGGACGTGGTGATCACATTGACGACACCTGCGGGCGCACCGGCTCGCTCGAGAACGTCAGCTACCCACAGAGCCGTCAAAGGAGTCTCTTGCGCCGGCTTGAGGATGGACGTGCACCCTGCCGCCATCGCCGGAGCAAGTTTGCGTGTGGCCATCGCTGCGGGGAAGTTCCAGGGAGTGATCAGGTAGGCGACTCCCATAGGGCGGTAGTCGGTGATGATGGTCTTGTCGCCCGACGGGCTGTACCGGAAGTCACCCTGAACGTGGGCGGCCTCTTCGGAGAACCAGCGGAAGAATTCCGCCGCGTAGGTGGCCTCCCCCATCGCGTCTTTCCACGCTTTGCCATTCTCGAGGGAGATCAGTCGGGCACAGTCCTCGATTTCCGCCGTCATGATCTCGAAGGCTTTGCGCAGGATCTCGGCCCGGAAGCGCGCGGAGGATGAACCCCAATCGGCGAACGCATCGTGCGCGGCCTGGACCGCCTGCACGCCTTCAGCAGGCGAGGCATCCCCGATCTCCGCCAACGTCCCGAGGGTCGCTGGGTTCACCACATCGAGGTGCGTTGCGGTCGTGAGCCAATCGCCACCGATCAACAGGCCGGTGGGGGTGCGCTCAGGCAGGCTGGTGGTCATGACAGTCCTTTCCGGCGTTAGGTGGGTGAAGGCTAGCGCCGTGAGGGCTCCTGCAGTAGTCCTTCTCGGCCACAAGGACTGTGACACCCACCACGGTGCAGCCTCGAGTGGGTGTGGGGTGCTGGCCCCACGCAGACGTACCATGGCGAAGTTATGACTCCCCTCTCGCGACGAGGAATCGCTGCCGTTGTCGGCGTGGCTGTCGGAGTGCTCCCGGCCGTGGCTCCATCGGCCGTCATGCCATCAGCGATGGCTGCGGATCCGACTCCCGTCCCGGCTCCCCTTGTCGACATCGGTGACGAATCGGCGAGGCCGTCGGCGTCCCCTTCAGCCTCTCCCACGTCGTCACTTCCGTCATCGCCGTCGGAGAACCCCACACTGTCCAACTCCACACTGTCGCCTGCCTCGGATGTGTTGGGCGGTAGCCAACTCGGCAAGCGGGGTGCGGTGGCTGATCTCAGTGCCGGCGCCGCCAAGCTGCCACAGGTCAAGGCCCGCACCTGGCTGCTCGCGGATGCGACCACCGGGGAGGTCCTCGCAGCGAAGAACCCGCACAAGGCTCGTCGGCCTGCAAGCACACTGAAGACGCTCACGGCATTGACCCTGCTCCCGCAATTGGAGCCCGACGCCACATGGATTGGCACCGCGCGAGCCCAGAACACCTACGGCAGCAAGGCGGGGATCCGGAAAGGTCGCGAGTACACGATCGATGAACTGTTCGCCGGGCTGCTGCTTCCCAGCGGCAACGACGCGGCGATCGCCCTCGCCCAAGCTCACTCGACGGTCAGCGCCACCGTCGCCGAGATGAACCAGGTGGCCCGCGATCTGCAGGCCTACAACACAACGGCAAAGAACCCCAGCGGTCTGGACGCAAAGGGTCAGTTCTCTACCGCCTACGACCTCGCCCTCATCGGTCGGGCTGCGATCGCCCGCGACGATTTCTTGACATACGCCGGCTCCAAGAGCGCCGAGTTCCCCAACCCACGCAAGCCAAAGAAGAACGGAAAAGAACGAAAGCCCATCACGATCTACAACCAGAACGACCTGGTGATGGAGAACTATCGCGGAGCCATCGGAGTAAAGACCGGGTACACCAGCCAAGCGGGCCGTACCTTCATTGGAGCGGCCCAACGCGGCAACACCACGTTGATCGTAAGTCTGATGGGTATCCGGGAGCCGAGCGACGAAGCGGCCCGCAAACTGTTGAATTGGGGCTTTCAGAATCGAGGGCAGATAGTCCCCATCGGTGAACTTGTTCCGCCTTTGTCCGCCATGGCACCTACGGTGGCGGAGGAGACGGTCATCCCGGCCGCACCGACTCCGGTGGCCACCACCGTGCGCGGGTCGGCACCACAGGAGATTGCCGCGGAGCCTGAGTTGTCATCGCTCTCCCCCACGTCGTGGGGATGGTTGACGGTCTTTTCTATCGGGCTGGTGCTGGCAATCACGAGCCTTCTTCGATGGGCCCTTGGCCGCCGCCGGATCGGGTAAACGTCGCACTTACGCCACGACCGTCAAGGAAGTGGATGTCGAACATTCCCTCCCGTATGGGCTGAGGAGGAATCACCGACCCCAGAAAGACCACGTCACCTGCCCGAATTCCTCGGCCTAGTTGATGGGCAACTACGTTGCACTGCACGAGGCCCTCCACCAAAGACCCGGTCATCGATTCGGGGTCATCTTGCGTCCACTGCTCTCTGCCGTACGTGATGTCGATTGTTCGTCCCCGTACCTCGGTCCACCCCGACCCGTCATCATCGGCAACTGTCCAGCCGTACTGATAAATGTTTTCGCGTACCACGGTGACGGAATCTTCTGGAGCAAACGTCACGTCGGCCACCTCAATCGCTGGAGCCAGGGAGGACACAGCGGACGTCAGGTCATCGGCACTCGCATTCGCCGATATGTCACTGCCGATCCAGGCCGCAATCTCCGGCTCGACCATCGGAACCGACATGTGATCACACGGAATCGTTGCTCCCGGGATCTCACGCCCGGCATCGAAAAGCGCCCCAACGAGTGGTTTTGTTAGCCCCAGTGTTTCCAAGCCCTTCGGGGATCCAAATCCAAGCTTCCAACCTACGTGGCGCCACCCGCGATCTTCCCGCTCGGAAATTGCAGCCGCTAGCGCATCAACTTCCTCGTCATTCATGTCGATGATCGACTTCGTACCCGGCATCCTCAAGCGACCCTGCACCGCTCCAGCCCCACACGAGGACCACATCCTCATCCGTGGTGTTCTTGAATCCATGCCAGTGACCCCTCGGCGTGAACACAACGTCACCCTGACGCGCAGGCACTTCTCCCTCATCGGTGTACATAAGCCCGCTGCCAGACACAACGATCCAAAACTCGTCCGCGTGAAAATGGCGGTGCCGATCGTGCATCGCTCCGGGCGGCAAGACGGTCCAACCAAGGAGAAGGTCCTCTGAGCCCGCCGATGCCTTATCGATGAGGAATTGGACCTGCATGTCAACCCAGCCATCCTCACGCTTGAGGCCAGGGACCATCGGCACCTCATCGAGGTTGGTCACGAACCTGTCCGGCGTCATCAGCTTTCTCCTCCCATTCGACGGTACGCCCGATGAGCAGTAACGAAGTCCTGATGACCGAATCCCATGCCCCTACTTGCATTCATCAAGTCATTAGCGATGGCCGCCAACGGTGCGGGGGACGCCAGGAGCCGAGCCTGCTCCAACACCAGCGTCATGTCCTTTTGCTGCAGGGGAACGTCCGCGAGTGGCTTGTCCGGCATGCTCCCCTCGAGGATGAATGGGCCGCGGTAGGAAAGCACCGGAGATGCTGCGACGCTGTCGAGTATCGCCTGGACCATGACATCGCGGTCCACTCCGCCCCGCTCGGCCAGAGCCACGGCTTCCCCGAAGGCGATGACCTCGACCATCAAGAGCAGATTGATGGAAAGCTTGGCCTGCACCGCAAGGCCGCTCCCACCGATGTAGGTGACCTTCGGGCCGATCGCGAGAAGTACCTCCCTCGCGCGCCCGTATGCGTCCTCATCCCCACCCACCATCACTGACGCCTTGCCTTCGCGGACGGTGACGGGGCTCCCCGACAGCGGGGCGTCGAGCATGACGAGTCCTCTGTCGGCGAATGCCGCGCTCACCTCACGGCTCACCTCCGGAGAAATCGTGCTCATATCCGCATACACAGCGTCAGGCGATAGGCCCTCGGCGATGCCGGTCTCCCCGAGCGCCACCTCACGCACCGCTGCACCATCGGTAACGATCGACAGAACGATGTCCGATTCCTTGCTCGCTTCCGCGGGGGTTGCTGCCACAAACATTCCGCGGGCCTCAAGCTCTGCGGACTTTCCCGGAGTTCTGTTCCATCCGCGAACAACGTGCCCCGCGTCCAGGAGCCGGGGGACGATGACCTGACCCATGTCCCCGAGGCCGATAAAGCCAATGGTTGCCACTAAACGTCACCCTCCCCGTGAACATGCCCGCGCACTTCGCGCACGGGGTGTCGACCCCGGATATCAAGCCCTGTCGGATTCCACGCGCATGCATCAGCTCCCGGCACCCAAACGGTGCGGCTTTCACCCGGCACGAAGAACTCGATGAAGACCATGTCCTCACCGTGGTTGTTCTCGAATGAATGAATCTCGTTCTCGAAGTTGTAAATCAAGTCCCCTGCCTGGAACTCCATACGCCCGATAGGTGTTTCAGCCGTGCCGGCGCCTCGCAGGATGTACTGGAAGTGCTCGGCCCCTTCGTGGTGGTGCGCTGCGCCACTCGCTCCTGGTGGATAGATGATCATTTCGCCTTTCACCGCGGAGGTTCCCCACAACTTCGGGCTCGCGAGGTAGATGCGCTGACGCGCATCGTGTTCAGAGTCAAGGACAGGCTCCCGAGACCAGTCGTGCACAACCCGTGACACCTCAAGCCCGGGGTCGTAGTCGACCGCTCGTGGAACTTCTGCGACAAAAACAGACGTGCTCTCCGAAGCGGTAACCCTTACCGAACCGCCCCGCGCCAGCATCACCACGTGATCGGTGGAGAACGTCTCGCCCGAATCCTCACGTACCGATCCGCTCAGCAGCTGAAACCACAGCAAACCCTCGACGGGAGCATCAACACTCCACTCGTCTCCCGCCTCGAGCGTGCCGACTCGAATTCGCAGTCGATCGTCTGACAGTTGTTCCGGGGCAATAACGTCCGCCCAGCCTCGTTCGGTGGCGGTTCGCGATACAAGAAAAGGCACAACTCCCCCTCGTAGGAAGGTGACACCGTCTGATCACCGGTGGTGGGAGCCTAGGTCACGCTGTGAGGTGAGTGCAATCGATTGCGGTCAGTTGCTCACCGCAACAAAGCCCACCCGCTCGTACACCGCCTCCAATGTGGATGCGGCCGCGGCGCGTGCCTTTTCTGCACCGAGATGAACGATTCTCGTGAGTTCCCCGGGATCATCGAGAAACTCGCGAGTCCGGGCTCGAATCGGCCCCACCGCATCGAGGACGATCTGGGCCGTTTCGGTCTTCAGATCGCCATACCCCTTGTCCGCGTAGCCGTCGACTATTCGATCCATGTCGCTACCGGTGAGCGCCTGCTGCAGCGTCAAAAGGTTCGACACACCCGGCTTCGCCTCCGGATCGAAGCGGATTTCTCGATCGGAGTCGGTTACCGCGGACTTGATCTTCTTGGCATTGACGGCGTCTTCGTCGAGGAGAAAGACGCAGCCTGAGGGACTCGACTTGCTCATCTTGGCCGTTGGGTCCTGCAGATCGACGATCTTTGCCGTCTCTTTAACGATCATGGCCTCGGGGACCGTGAGCGTTTCCCCGAAACGCGCATTGAAGCGCTGCGCGAGGTTGCGGGTCAGTTCCAGGTGCTGCCGTTGATCTTCACCCACGGGAACCGCATTCGCTTCGTAGATCAAGATGTCGGCCGCCTGCAGAATCGGGTAGGTGAACAACCCCACGGTGGAGCGGTCGGATCCGCTCTTCGCGCTCTTGTCCTTGAACTGGGTCATCCGGCCGGCCTCTCCGAAACCCGTGATGCATTCCAGAACCCAGGACAGTTGACTGTGGGCGGGCACGTGACTTTGCACGAAGATCGTGGCGCGTTCGGGGTCAAGACCAACCGCCAGCAGTTGAGCAAAAGAGGTCAGGGTTCGTTGGCGAAGTAGCTCCGGGTCGTGTTCCACGGTAATCGCGTGTTGATCGACCACGCAGTAGAAGGCGTCATGGGTCTCCTGGAGGCGCACCCACTCACGCAACGCTCCCAGGTAGTTGCCGATGTGGAAGGAATCAGCGGTCGGCTGGATTCCCGACAGCACCCGAGGGCGTGAATCGCTCGTCATGCGGTCAGTCTTCCAAATCCGGGTCCGATTCGGCGACCGGCGCTGCCGGCTGCACGCTCGTAACGCTCACCCGCGAGATGCGCCGTCCATCGAGCTCGACGACGCGAAATTCGTTGTCGCCCTCCACCACCGTGTCACCGACAACCGGCAGCCGCGTCAACGCGGCAACGAGGAATCCCGCGACGGTTTCGTACGGCCCGTCGGGGAGCACGACACCGGTCTCATCTTCGAAGTCTTCGAGGTTCAACAGGCCATCAACCACAACCTGTCCGAGAACCCTGGGCTGCCGTGGCATGGCATCGACGTCGTACTCATCCTTGATATCGCCGATGAGTTCCTCGACGAGGTCTTCCATGGTGACGATGCCCGCAGTTCCACCGTATTCGTCCTGAACGATGGCCAGGTGATGGCGATCTCGCCGCATCTCCGTCAACGTCTCGAGGACCACTTTGCTGCCCGGAAAGGCGACGACCGGTCGGCACATCTGCGATACGTACTCTCCCCGATTCGACGCGTCGGGATCGAGGATGTCGCGAATATGGACGAAACCCACGACGTCGTCCGCCGATCCACGAATCACCGGATACCGCGAGTGGGGTTGATCGACGACCCTTCGCACTGCATCGGCCACCGGAAGGCGTGAGTCGAGAAAGTCGACCTCCGTACGAGGGAGCATCACTTCCCGCAATTCGCGCTCACCCGCCTCGAAGACGTCATCGATGAGATTGCGCTCGTCCTCGCTCAATTCCTCATGCCCAGCGACGAGATCGCGCAGTTCTTCTCCGCTGATCGATTCTTTGCCTGCCGTGGGATCGATGCCGAAGATGCGAACGATCACGTTGGTGGAGAACGACAGAGCGACGATGAAGGGGCGGAACAGCCGCGCGATGAAGTCGATCGGACCTGCCGCGAAGAGGGCGACCTTCTCCACGCGCTGCAGGGCGATGCGCTTGGGCACCAGCTCGCCGAGAACAAGGGAGAGATAGGCGATGAGAACGGTAATGACAATGAACGCAAGGGTCTGAGCGACGCCCTCGGCTAGACCGGCCGAGATCAACGGCTGGGCCAACTCCGGTGCGATCTGGGCAGCACCAAAGCCCGCGGAGACGAAGCCGGCAAGAGTGACGCCGACTTGCACCGCCGCCAAAAATCGGTTCGGGTCTGCCGTCAGGGAGGCAAGGCGCCGACCGCGCCGAGAGGACTCTGCGAGTCGTTGGACTTGGTTTTCTCGCAGCGACACCAGTGCGAGTTCGGCCGCAGCGAAGAAGCCTCCGAGCAGGACGAAGAACAAAACGACGAGAAGATTGATCCAGATTTGGTTCACTCGGTCGCGCTACTCCTTCGATGTCGCCCACGCGGCTCCGTTTCGAAGCGGACCCGCAGGACAAGACTAGGGTCTGCTGCGTGACGGCACCGGACCAACGGGAGCATTTCGTCGACCGGCTGGCTCTGACCCCCATCGACAGGGACATCTTCACCGGCATCTGCCATTCCGGAGCACCCCTGCGGGCCTACGGCGGACAGATAGCTGCGCAAGCTCTGATGGCGGCGGGTCGCACGGTCGAGGAGTCTGATCGTCGCGTGCATTCGCTGCACGGGTACTTCCTTCGACCAGGGCGCACCAAAGACACGATCACGTATCTCGTGGACAGGCCCCGAGACGGTCGTTCCTTCTCGACACGAATCGTGCGCGCCGTGCAGCACGGCGAAACCATTTTCATGATGACGTCGTCGTTTTCCGTGGTCGACCCCGGACCCCATCATCAATTCGTCATGCCGCCGGCGGTCGACCCGGGTGCGGCGCGCAATGTGGACATCGCGGCCCGAGCGATCCCCCAGGGAGCCTCACCGGCTGATTACGACTTTCCCGATCGCGCACTCATCGAGATGAGGACGCTGGCGGCCGACGGCCCGCTGCACCTCGACGGTGGGAAGTACGAACGGATGGCATGGGTTCGAGTCACCGAACCGATGCCCGACGATCCTCTTGTGCAAGCCTGCGCGCTGACGTATCTGTCCGACCTCAGCATGGTCACCACGGCCACCAGCCCGCATCGTGACGAGCGGGAGAATCTGCAGATCGCGTCGATCGACCACGCCATGTGGTTCCACGCTCCGGTCGACACCCACGAGTGGCTCTTATTCGATCAAGACACTCCGACGGCGAGCGGCGGTCACGGGCTCGCCCGAGGTCTCTTCTACGACGAGCGTGGTGTCCTGGTCGCGTCTGTGGTCCAAGAAGGATTGATGCGACACAAGCGCGACCACAACGCTGCGGCGGACGTGCGTAAGCCCTAGGCCATCGCCTTCTGCAGGTTCTCGTCGATCGAGCTCAAGAACTCCTGCGTCGTCTGCCACGCCTGATCCGGTCCGATCAGTAACGCCAGATCCTTCGTCATCTTGCCCTCTTCGACGGTTTGGATGCAGACGCGTTCGAGCGTGCGAGCGAACTCGCTGACTGCGGGTGTTCCGTCGAGCTTCCCCCGATGTTCCAAACCTCGTGTCCACGCGAAGATGGACGCGATCGGGTTGGTCGAGGTCGGCTTGCCTTGCTGATGCTGACGGTAGTGCCGGGTCACCGTTCCATGAGCGGCTTCTGCTTCGACCGTCCTGCCATCCGGGGTCATCAGTACCGAGGTCATCAACCCCAGGGATCCGAAGCCTTGTGCCACGGTGTCGGACTGAACATCGCCGTCGTAGTTCTTGCAAGCCCAGACGTACCCGCCTTCCCACTTCAACGCGGCCGCCACCATGTCGTCGATGAGGCGGTGCTCGTACGTGATGCCCGCCTTCTCAAAATCTTCCGCGAACTCAGCCGCGAAGACCTCCGCAAACAGATCCTTGAAACGTCCGTCGTACGCCTTGAGGATGGTGTTTTTCGTGGACATGTAGACGGGGTAATTCCGGGCCAGGCCGTACCGGAAAGACGCGCGCGCGAAGTCCCGGATGGACTCGTCGAGGTTGTACATGCCCATGGCGACGCCACCGGCAGGAAAATCGAACACGTTGAACTCCATCGGCTCGGAGCCGTCCGAGGGGGTGAAGGTCATGGTCAACGTTCCGGCAGTCTCGACCTTGAAGTCGGTTGCCCGGTACTGATCACCGAACGCATGGCGGCCAACGATGATCGGCTTGGTCCAGGTGGGAACCAGTCGCGGGATGTTGTCGATGATGATCGGCTCACGGAAGATGACGCCGCCCAGAATGTTGCGGATAGTGCCGTTCGGCGACCGCCACATCTTCTTCAGGCCAAACTCCTCAACGCGGGCCTCATCCGGAGTGATCGTCGCGCACTTCACGCCAACACCGTGCTCTTGGATGGCATGAGCGGCATCGATCGTGACCTGATCGTCGGTCTCATCGCGATACTCGACACTCAAGTCGTAGTACTTCAGATCGACATCGAGGTATTTCAGGATCAATTCGTCCTTGATGAACTGCCAGATGATGCGGGTCATCTCGTCGCCATCGAGCTCGACGACGGGGTTTTCCACCTTGATCTTGGACATGGTTTTCCTCACAGATCCTTCACGTCGGCCTGCTTGGCCTTGACTGCCTCGTATGCCTCAACCAGTAGCGCCTTTTCGCTCTCGGTCAAGGGAGTTTCCACTACCTTGCGCACACCTTCTTTGCCGAGCTCTGCTTCGACTCCCAAGTACGCACCCGAAAGCCCATACTCGCCGTCCACCCACGCACACACCGGCATGACGGCTCCTGAATCTTCGTGCACCGCGCGAGCCATCCGGGCGGCTGCAGCGGATGGGGCGTAGTACGCCGATCCGGTTTTCAGAAGGCCGACGATCTCCGCGCCACCGTTGCGGGTGCGCTCCACGAGTTCATCGACCTTCTCGGCGGAGACCAAGTCGGTCAGCGGCTTGCCGTCCACCGAGCACACCGATGCCACCGGCACCATGGTGTCGCCATGGGAGCCGAGCGTCAGCGTCGTGACGGACCCGACCGGAACGCCGAGTTCTTCGGCGACGAAATGGGTGAAGCGAGCGGTATCAAGCATTCCGGCCTGACCCAGCACTCGCTGGTGCGGAAAACCGGTCACGATGTGGGCCAACGCCGTCATCTCATCGAGTGGGTTGGCAACGTTGATGACGACGCAATCGGGCGCGTACCGGGCGACGTTCTCGGCGACCTGCCGCATGATCGCAGCGTTCGTTTCGATCAGGTCCATGCGGCTCATCCCGGGCTTGCGCGGTAACCCCGCGGTGATGACCACGATCGACGAATCCGCAATAGCTTCGTAACCCTCGCCCGAGGGTCCCGTTGTCTGACCGACGATTGTGGTTTCGAAGCCTTCCACCCAGCGAGATTGGTTCATGTCCAAGGCAAGCCCCTCGGCCTTGCCCTCCACGACATCGGTCAGCACGACCGTCTCGAAGATGTCGTATTCCGCTAGTCGTAGCGCCGTTGTCGAGCCGTAGAAACCGGCTCCCACCACGGTCACCTTGCCACTGCGAGCCATTGCGCACCCTTCACGTCCAGGGGGAAGAAATCTTGACGTCAAGATACCTGCCCGGGCGGGCACCGGACTCAGCGGGGAGGTGGTACCCAGAAGGCGAAAAGGGCGAGCAGCGCCCCCAGAACCCCGAGCACCAGCACGTCGACCTTCCGCGATCGGACGACAAGCAGCCCGGCTTCACGCTCGGGCAGGAATAGCCGCAGGAACGCCGCCAGCAGGACACTGCCGGCGAGCACAACCGAACCTCGACGGAAATAGTCCAGGCCCACCAGGACGAGAGCCACCGCCACTCCACAGAGCACCACGATGATCGGCCACTGCCTCCACCACCGAGGGGCGTGCAGTTCCCGCACATTGTCTGAACCTGGTGACGACATACCGCGATCGACTAACCCGCTGCTCGTTCAGCGGTCTCGACAATGTTGGCCAGCAGCATCGCTCGCGTCATGGGGCCGGTGCCACCCGGCATGGGGGCGACCCATCCGGCGACCTCGAGGACATCCGCCGCGACGTCTCCGGTGAGACCTGCGTCGGTTCGAGTGATTCCGACATCAAGCACAGCAGCTCCCGGCTTGACCGCCTGCGCCTGAACCATGCCCGGAACCCCGGCGGCGGCCACCACGATGTCGGCGCGCGCGATTTCCGCGTCGATGTCACGCGTTCCGGTGTGGCACAAAGTGACGGTCGCGTTCTCGCTTCGCCGCGTCAGTAGCAGCCCCAAGGGTCGGCCGACCGTTACCCCGCGTCCGATCACGACGGCATGGGAGCCGTTGATCGGGACGTCGTACGCGCGCAGAAGCTCGACGATGCCCCGAGGTGTGCACGGCAACGGAGCATCGACTCCGAGCACCAGCCGACCGAGATTCATCGGGTGCAGGCCGTCGGCGTCTTTGGCCGGATCCATCAACTCCAGAACACGGTTCGCATCCAAGTGCGCCGGTAGCGGCAACTGGACGATGTAGCCGGTGACGGCAGGATCTGCGTTCAGATCGCGAACATGCTCCTCGAGCTGCTCCTGGGTGGTATCCGCAGGGAGATCGACGCGAATGGACGCGATGCCCACCTCGGCGCAATCCCTGTGCTTCCCGCCGACATAGGCATGCGAGCCCGCATCGTCACCGACGAGCACCGTTGCCAACCCGGGAACGACTCCGCGTTCGCCCAGCGCCGCAACCCGAACGGCAAGGTCCTTCTTGACTGCCGCTGCGGTCGCTTTGCCGTCGAGAATTGTCGCGGTCACGCCCTCATCTTGGCAGGGCCACGACGGTTGATGCCATCAGCCGCACGGACACCTAGTGCAGAACCATGCCTCCGTCGATCATGATCAATTGGCCGGTCATGTAGTCGGAATCCGAACTGGCGAGGAAGCTCGCGGTTCCGAGAACGTCCTCGGGATAGGAGTAACGCTTCATCAAGATCATGTCCTCGGCGAGCGAGTCCATCGACTCACCTTCCTTCTCGAACATGCCAATCTCGACCAGATCCTTATCGAGTTGCTCCCACAATTCGGTGCGGACGACACCCGGGCCGTAGCCGTTCACGGTGATGTTGTGCCCGACGAGGGCTTTGGCTCCGCCCTTGATCAGCCCGAGGACAGCGTGCTTGGACATCGAGTATGGGATGACGTCCAGGAACGCTTCGCGGGAAAGAATCGACCCAACATTGATGATCTTGTAGACGTAGTCGCGCGTCCCTTGGTCGATCATCTGTTGCGCCGCCCACTTCATAACGTTGAACTTGCCCCAGGCGTTCACGCCCATGATGAAGTCGTAGTTGTCTTTCGGAGTGTTCGGGAAAATCGTCGGCTTGTTGACCCCGGCGTTATTCAGCAAGAGGTTGATTTCTCCGAACTCGGCGACCACGTGAGCGACCGCAGCCTTGGCCTGCTCCTCGCTCGTCACATCCAACGAGAAATGCGTTGCGCTGCCCCCGGCGGCGCGAATCTCCTCGGCAACCGAGGCAATGCCCTCCTGATTGATGTCGGCCACGCACACTTCGGCTCCCAATGAAGCCCAATCCTTTGCGATTGCGGCGCCCATTCCCTGGGCACCCCCTGTGATCAGGGCTTTCCTGCCTGCTAGACGATCAGACGACATACCGACGATTCCTTTCTGCGCTCCGGCTCGAGGCTCGGGCTGACTACACGTGGTCCCGAAGACTACGGCATCGTTCTGTGTGAGAGAACGAATTTTCCGGATGTTTGTCCAAAGCCCCCACGGGTCAGAACGAGGCTCGAGACGGCCCGAGTATTCTCACGCTCGGGAGGACAGGCATGGTTTCGGAATTTCCACCGCCGGACGACACCCAGTCCGAATGGACCATCGTCGGTGAGCGAATCAGGATCGCTCGCGAGTCGTCGGGGATCAGTGTGCGCGAGCTTGCGCGGCGCATCGGTGTATCGCCGAGCCACGTGTCCAATGTGGAGCGGGGGTTGGCGTCCTTCAGCGTGCGCGCCCTCTACAGCGTGGTGAGCCATTTGGACATCAGCATGGACAGCCTGTTCGAGGACGCCAAATGGGGGGCCTCCCAAGAGAATGCCCCAGTGCTCGAGGCGGTTCCCGACGCACCCCAGGCGCAACGGACGCGCCTCGATGAATCCGGCATCGTGCTCCGCAGGGGGGAGCGACCCACCATCCACCTCGGGAATCGCCGTTGGGAGCGCCTCACGAGCGGCTCGCCACTGCGCGAAGCCGAATTCCTCGAAGTGCACTACGCCCCAGGGGCGGATAAGGAGGAACTCCCCGACTTCCTGCACCACCAGTCGCGCGAGTGGGGAACCGTCATCCAAGGTCGCCTCAACGTTCAGGTGGGGTACGACGAAGCCGTTCTCTCACCCGGTGACTCGATCTCCTTCGCATCGAACGTGCCCCACCGATTCTGGAACGAGTCCGACGAAGAGGTCATCGCGATCTGGTTCGTCCTCGATGAGGGGACGCTGGACAAGAGCCATTCGGATGAATCGGACAATTCACGCCTGTTCGGGGCGCCCCGCCACATGTAGTTACCACCCTGTTATGTAGAAGATAACGTTTTGGGAAAGTTTCCGCGATCCTGGTTGATCAGGCCGTACGGGGAACATACGTTCCGGCTATCTGTTTTTCCTCATGGACACTCAGGAGTCGCGTGTGACCACCACGAGTTCGGCCGACATCGCTATTGCCGCCACCGGCATCTCCAAGCGATTCGGCGGCGCGTTGGCCGTGGACGATGTCTCCCTGCGGATAGCGCCCGGTGAGATTCACTCCATCGTCGGCGAGAACGGTGCCGGGAAATCGACGCTCATGCGCGTCATGGCAGGGATCATCGAATCCGACAGCGGATCGGTCGAGGTTTTCGGAACGCCGGTAGACCCGGGCACTCGGGCTGCGATCGACGCTGGCATCGCCCTCGTGCACCAGGAACTCAGTTTGGTTCCGGAGATGACCGTCGCAGAGAACATCCTCTTGGGCGCTTTCCCGACACGCTTCGGATTCACCCGCTACAAGGACCTTAAAGAGATCGCAGCCAACGCGCTGGCAGAAATCGGTGTTTCAGTAGACCTCGACGAGCGAGTGTCCCGCCTCTCGGTTGCGCTCCGGCAATTCGTGGAAATTGCCCGTGCGGTTGCTCGCCAACCGAAAGTCCTGATTCTCGACGAGCCCACGGCCACGCTCACACCCGCAGAGACCGACTACCTGCTACGCATGTTGTCGCGTCTCGCCGAGGGCGGCATGGCGATCGCCTACATCTCCCACAGGATTCCCGAGGTTTTCGAGATCTCGTCGAACGTGACCATTCTGCGAGACGGGCGTCAGGTCCTCACCGCACCGATTGCGGACCTCACTCCGCAAGAAGTCATCGACAACATGGTTGGCCGGGAATTGAAGGAGGACTTGCAGACCCATCGCGATGCGACACCGGGCGAGGTTGTGCTGCGGGCCACCGACATCGAAGCTCCCCGCGTCAACTCGGTCACCCTCGAAGTCCGCGCCGGCGAGATCGTGGGCCTCGGCGGACTTGTCGGCGCCGGACGATCCGAACTTGTGCGGGCGATCATCGGCGCAGACAACCGGACGGCCGGCCGCGTGACCCTCACGCGGAACGGCCGCAGCGTCACACTCTCGAGCTACACGTCAGCCGTTCGCAACGGCGTCGGCTACGTCCCTGAAGAGCGCCGCACCGACGGCCTCGCCTTGATCATGACCGTGTCGGACAACATCCGGCTACCTAACCGCCAGCAACTCTCTCGCTTCGGTATCAAGGCTCCGCGGAAGATCGCGGAGTTCGCCCAGGAACTCGCCGACAAGGTGGGCCTGCGGCCGCCGGAGATCGAGCGGGAGGCCGGGCAATACAGCGGTGGCAACCAGCAAAAAGTTGTCTTGGCAAAGTGGCTGGGGCGCCGACCGGACTTCATGGTTCTCGATGAACCAACACGCGGGGTCGACGTCGGTGCGAAAGCAGAAATCCATCGCCTCGTCAAAGAGATGGCCGACAACGGCACCGCGGTTCTCGTCGTCAGTTCCGATCTACCCGAGCTTTTGGAGTTGTCCGACGTCATCCACGTTATGAGGGATGGACGCATCACTGGATCTCTGACACGCGAGGACGCAACGGAGCAGTCGGTCATGACTCTTGCCGCCGGCGAAGCAGAGGCGGTCGCGTGATGGCTCAGCAAACAGCGCCCTCGGCGGCGGAGGCAACCACGCAAAGCGAATCCTCGCGGCTCGCCGGAATCCTCACCTGGATGTCCCAAAACGGCATCTTCATCTTCACCGCAATCCTGATCCTCTTCGCGCTTATTTTCGTCGACGGTTTTGGCTCGTTGATGAACATCACCGACGTCTTCCACCGGGCAGCCCCCATCGGAATTGTCGCGGTGGGTATGACGTTCGTGGTGATCAGCGGCAACTACCTCGATCTGTCGGTTGTCGCCCAAGTGGCAACGGCCGGCGTGATCTTGATTGCGGTCAGTAACAGCTACGGACTCTTCCCGGCCATCCTCGCGGCCCTTGCAGCGGCCATGCTCTTCGCGTTGGTCAACGGCACGGCTGTAGGAATCTTCAAGGCGAACGCCGTCATCGTGACGTTGGCCACGACCTTCATCGGGCTTGGACTATTGCGCTTCTTCTCCGGAGGTTCGATCTTCTTCGGACCACCGGATGGGCCGATTAGGACGTTTGGCCTCGGCAAGATCGGACCGATTCCGTATTCGGCCATCGTGCTGATCATCATGACGATCGTCCTCGGGTTGCTCCTGAACCGAACCAACTTCGGGTTCCTCGTTCGCTCCTTCGGTGTGAACGAGTCGGCGACCCGCCTCGGTGGCACCAACACGGCCCTAGTAATCATCGGAGCCTTCCTGGTGACCGCCGTTGCTGCGATGATCGCTGGCTTCGTCCTCGCCGCCTTCTCCAACACTGCCGTCTCGAATGATGGAGTCGGATACGAGTTCCGGGCTCTCGCAGCAATCATCGTCGGAGGCACGAGCGTGTTCGGTGGCCGTGGCAGCGTCTATCGAACGTTCCTCGGAGTGATCTTCGTTAGCGTGCTGACAAACATCCTGGTTCTCTCCGGCATCAGCTTCGGCTACCAGCAAGTGGCACTCGGTGTGCTGATCGTGCTCGCCGTCTCCTTGGATGCCCTCGCACGCAAGGTGGCCCAGCGATGAGTACCACGATTTCTCTCGGCGCCGACGAGTCGACGGGTACATGGGGTCGCATTCGGAGAACGGCGTCGCGACGCACCGAGGGACGCGGCATTGTGCTGCTGACCTTCATCATCATCATGGTCGCGCTTCTTGAGCCGCTCGCCTTGACCGCCTACGACGTCACACTGGGCCGCATCGCCTTGATCGGCATCGTTGCTCTGGGACTGACAGCAGTCATCCTGATGGGTGAACTCGACCTGAGTGTGGCCAGCACGTTGGCCGTCGCCGGCGTCATCATGGCCAGCATCCCCGACCTTGCGCTAGGAATCGTCGCGGCTCTCGTCGCCGGACTCGTCGTCGGTGTCATCAACGCATTCTTCGTCGCAGTGATCGGCATCAACTCCTTCATCGCAACACTCGGAACACTGTTCGCGCTCCGCGGACTCGCATTCGTCTTGTCCAACGAGGCCCCTGTCAGCCTGGCAAACAAAGACGCCGGAATCGCCTTCGGCCAACCGCTCATCGGGCCGCTCACGCCCCGCATCCTGATCTTCATTCTCGTCTTCATCGCCATCCAGCTTTTCGTTTCGCGAGTGAGGACGGGCCGCGAATTCTTCGCCGTCGGCGGCAACCGCCAAGCCGCACGGGACGCGGGCATACCGGTCAACAAGAGGATCTTCACCGGATTCATGATCTCCGGCTTCGTCGCAGCTCTCGCTGGTGTCATCAACACCCTCGAACGCACAACAGCGGATCCCACCGCCGGTTCCACAGTTCTGCTCGCCAGTTTCGCCGCAGCGATCATCGGCGGCAACTACCTCAAGGGTGGTCGAGGATCGATCATCGGCACACTCATCGGCGCCGCATCACTCGGCATCTTGCAGGTAGCGCTGACCATCTCGGGCGTCCAAGTACCTATCCAGCAGATCTACATCGGTGTCATCTTGCTGCTCGCGGTGACCACCGACCCCACCAGTCTTCGTGCGGTTCGCGGAAGTCTTCGGACCTTCCGTCAAAGTCGCATGAAAACCCCGGACGGCTAGCGCTATCCGGACCCCTGCCACCTCCGGTGGCTGACCAGAAGAAACCAACGAAAAGAGGCAAGAAATGCGAAGGTCTCGCGTTACGTTCGCAGCCAGCGTGCTCGCTGCTGCGGCGCTTACTCTGGCCGCCTGCGGAGGGTCTGACGACTCCAGCAGTGCGGATTCAGGAAGCGACGACACTGCGTCGGAGGAAGTCGTCGAAGACGACGCTGCCGATGACGCTGCCGATGACGCTGCCGATGACGCAGCTGATGACACGGCGGCTGCCGATGCTGGCGGTGAAACCTACGAGGTTTACGCGCTGCTCCCCCAGGGCAACGACCAGCCGTACGGCACCACGTACCTACCCCCGATGGAAGCCAAGGCTGCTGAGCTTGGCATCAACCTGACCATCACCAACTCTGAGTACGACGCTGACAAGCAAGCCAGCGAGTGCGAGGTCGCGGTTGCTGCACAGCCCGACGGCATCATCCTGTGGCCGGCGGTGGCGGATTCCATTCGCCCGTGCCTCCAGGCTGCCAACGATGCCGGCATCCCGGTGTGGATCACCAACGCCGACGTCAATCCTGAGGACACCGACCTCACCTACGGCTACTCCGGTACCGACAGCTACGGCCAGGGTGCTGCTTCCGCCGAGATGTTCTGTGAGTTCGCTGATGGCAAGGAAATCGGAGCCATCCAGGTCAACGGCCTCACCGGTAACTCCGTGGCGACGCTCCGCGGAAACGGCTTCAGCGAGACTGTTGCTGAGCTGTGCCCGAACGTGACGATCCTCGCCGAGCAGCCCGGTAACTGGAACAAGGACGAGTCGCAGCTGGCTGCGTCCGAGATGCTCACCGCGAACCAGGGCAAGGTCCAGGGCATCTACGCCGCTGACGACACCATGGTGGCGGGCGCCATCGACGCAGCCAAGGCCCAGGGCCTGGACGTCGACAGCTTGATCATCACCTCGATCGGCAACACGTTCCTCGGGAACCCACTGGTGGCGTCCGGTGAGCTCGACGGCACCGTCTTCCAGTCGTCCTCATGGGACGGGGAGAACGCCGTTGTCGGTATCTACCGTGCGATGACCGGTGACACCAGCCTCGGTCGCGACGACGACGGCTCGGTGCTCTACATGCCGAACCCGGTTGTCACGATCGATAACTGGGATTCACCCGACGTAGCACCTGAGTGGTAAACCGCGACGTGCGGGAAACACCGCACACGTAGGACAGCCTGGTGGTTGTCCGGGTCTTCGGACCCGGGCAACCACCACCCCCTCACAAGACGTTCACCGCTGACCCATGGATTTTGGCAATCGATTGCATTTTCTCGGGGGTAGCACGTAAACTGAAACCGGACTGAGTCCTCCGAATGGGGCCAGAACGGGACAACAAAGGATTGCGAGAACTCGTCACCATGACTCTGACACCCGCCAGCGAATTCGCCCAGACGTCTATCGCCGCGCCTGGCATCATCGGCGTGGATTGGGAAGAACGAGTCGACTATGCACGCTTGCGGGATTACCGACTCGCCCGGGCACGCCAAGCCCTCGAGGCGAGCGACCTCGGTGCCCTCCTCGTTTTCGAGTCCTCCAACATTCGTTACCTGACCGCCACGCACATCGGAACCTGGGGCTACAACAAGACCGAACGATGGGCGCTTCTGACCCGTACCGGCGAGCCGTGGATCTGGGACTTCGGATCGGCGGCCAAGAACCATCGGCTCTACTCGCCGTGGCTGAAGCCCGAACAATCCAATGGCGGCAACAACGGTCTGCAAGGTGCGATCGCTCCCACATCCGGGCTGCCTCAGGGCACCGCTGAGCAGATCGCGTCGATTCTGAAAGAAGAGGGCGTCGCGGGCATGCCGATTGGCGTCGACGTCATCGAGATGCCCATGCTTCGCGAGCTT
Source organism: Actinomycetota bacterium (assembly GCA_010029945.1). Lineage (GTDB taxonomy): Bacteria > Actinomycetota > Actinomycetes > S36-B12 > S36-B12 > S36-B12. Next base: position 21,336 of record RGQW01000009.1, read on the forward strand.
GAGGCCGCAGGCATCACCGTCAACGATGGCCAGCAGGTCATGTTGAATGCTCGGCAGATCAAGAACAAGGACGAGATTCTGCTACTGAGTCAAGCAGCTTCCATGGTCGATGGTGTGTACCAGGACATTTCCGAAGCACTCAAGCCCGGTGTTCGCGAGAACGACATCGTGGCCCTGGCTACCCGCCGCCTGCTGGAGATGGGGTCGGAGCAGGTGGAGGCCATTAACTCCATCGCCGGTGAACGTTGTTCTCCGCACCCCCACGTCTTCTCCGACCGCCTCATCCGACCCGGCGATCAGGCGTACTTCGACATCATCCACGCCTTCAACGGCTACCGAACCTGCTACTACCGAACCTTCGCCGTTGGGCGCGCAACCAACGCCCACCGTGACGCGTACAAGAAGGCCCGTGAACTCATCGACTCGGCGATCGCCATGGTCAAGCCCGGTGTCACCACCGATCAGATCGCCGCTCTGTGGCCTACCGCCCAAGAATTCGGCTTCTCGTCCGAGATGGAAGCTTTCGGCCTGCAATTCGGGCACGGCCTCGGGCTCGGCCTACACGAGCGCCCCGTCATCAGTCGCCTGAACTCTTTGGAGAACCCCGTCGAGATCGAGCCGGGAATGGTTTTCGCCCTGGAGACGTACTGGCCAGCCAACGACGGTCACTCTGCTGCACGCATCGAAGAGGAGCTGGTCGTCACCGAGACAGGTGCGGAATTGCTGACACTCTTCCCCGCCGAGGAACTCTTCGTTACGAACCCGTACTAAAGATCTCTGGATGGCGTACGAGTTCCTTTCTCGTTCGCCGAATGTGACCGAGTAGGTATAGCTCAGCGTCTTCGGTGTCGCGGCGCTCCAGCGCTTCCATCAGAAGTCGGTGTTCTGCGTTCACGATCTGCGCCCGCCCTGACCCGGTAAGCGACATGAACGCTCGTCGGTAATGCTGTGTTGAGTTCCACAGCCGAACCACGGACAGCATCAGATGTTCGTCGCTACAACCGGTGTAACTCGCCATATGGAATTCCCGATCCAGAATCAAAAACTCCGTGACATCCACCCCTTGCTCGATTCTGCGTTGAATATCCGAGATTTCGGCCAGGTCCGCTGAACTCAAATTGGCCATACTTTCCGATAGCGCAAGCGGCTCGAGGCGTTCGCGCATTCGATACAACGTCTCGACTTCACCTGGATCGAGCAATGGAACTCGCGCACCCTTGTTCGGCTCAATCTGAACCAAGCCTTCGGCAGCCAATATGCGCAATGCTTCACGCACAGGCAGACGACTTCCACCGAGGCGTTCGGCGATATCTTCCTGGCGCAGGCGCTGCCCCGGGGCAATCGAGCCGTTCAAAATGTCATCGCGCAGCGCCTGCGCTATACGCGAACTTGCAGCGGATTCCGTCGATGCATCAGACATGATCTAGGCGAAGCGTTCGGGATCGTGGTCGAACGCTTTGCCGTTGGGGTATGACACCAGCTCGAATTGCATTCCCCACGGAGCAAGGAAATACACCCAGCGTTGGCCCTCACTGGCGTTCTTGCTGACCGTGGGCATCTGGAGCCTCGTACTCGAAGACCTCGAAGACTGCTTGGCCGCCGAGCCGAAAGAAGTGAAGTCTGCGCATCACCGTCCGTGGGTGAACGTTTAGATGCTCGAGCATCCAGTCCGAATCCTCATGAACGAACGGACCCAGGGGATACATGTATTCGCATCCCAAAACGTTGACGAGGAAGTCCTCCGCCTCGGCCAAATTGGGAACCGTGAAACCGATGTGGTCCAGGCGTTGTACACCGGGCAGGGCCATGGCTTTTCCTTCCGTCGCGTCCCCTAAGTATGGATCCAAAATACCAATATTTCTCGCAAAATTTCGAAATTTAGGTTGTTATTGGATCCAATTCATGCCACCCTGCCCCTATGACTACTCGAGCCAACCTCTCCCCCGAGGCTCCTTGGATCCAAATTTCCACGACGGAGCACGATTGGGATGCGGCCGATCCCTCCCTACTCACCACGATGCTCAGCCAACTCGTTCTCATCCGGACCTTCGAAGAGGCGGCGCTCGAACTGGCTGCCGAGGGCAACATCCACGGCCCCGCTCATTCCAGCATCGGTCAAGAGGGCGGTGCGGTTGGGTCGGTGTTGCCCCTAACGAGTGCCGACACCGTCAACGGCTCCCATCGCGGCCATCATCAATTCATAGCCAAGGTCCTGGCTCACGTTGCTCCCCACGGCATCGATCCTCGGGAAGATTTCGCCGCGGACATCCGTGACGTGCTGCTGACCACCATGGCTGAGATCTGCGGGCTCGACCGGGGTTTCAGCCACGGGCGCGGTGGCTCGATGCACCTGCAGTGGGAGGAAGCCGGCGCCATCGGTACCAATGCGATCGTCGGCGGTGGTGTTCCACTCGCAGCTGGTTCCGCCTGGGCCCACAAGCACGCCGACACAACGAATGTTGCGGTCACCTATTTCGGCGACGGCGCGGCCAACATCGGATCAACGCTCGAGACGTTCAATCTCGCAGCAGCCTGGGATCTGCCGTTGTGCTTCTTCGTCGAGAACAACCTGTATGCCGTCTCGACGCACGTCTCCGAGGTCACCGGTGAACCACGGTTGTCCGCCCGCGGCCCGGGATTTGGCATGGCAAGTTGGAAAGTCGACGGCATGGACCCGCTCGCTGTGTACCTGACCATGCAAGACGCCCTCGAACACATGCGCAGTGGACGAGGACCGGCCTTGATCGAAGCCGACGTCTATCGCTTCTTCCACCAGAACGGGCCCTT